>JAENXB010000002.1 GCA_016649785.1 Flavobacteriaceae bacterium | reverse complement strand
TTGATGTGACATAAGAATTTGAACTTATTAAATAATCACTGTATAGATCCGCAAAATTCTTCATCTTTTCAGGAGCTTAAAGTTATCAACTTTTCAAACGTTAAAACTAGGAAATTTATTATGCTTTTGCGTAATGTGAGTAATTAAGAACGGTATTTAACCGTAAGTATAAGAAAAAGCGAGTCGAATATTTACCCGGCTCGCTTTATTATGGATTAAACGCAAAGCTTAATGGCCTATAATTTTATTTAAGGTTTCACTTGGACGCATGGCTTTTCTTACAAGATCTTCAATGGGATAGTAATAACCCCCAATGTCTACCTGTTTTCCCTGGGCTTCCAGCAATTCTTTTAAAATTTTGGCTTCATTGGCAGCCAATTTTTCTGCAAGTTCAGAAAAATGTGCTTTCAACTCAGAATCTTTGTTTTGCTTTGCCAGGGTTTGTGCCCAATATAAGGCAAGATAAAAATGGCTTCCCCTATTGTCAATTTCATTCACTTTACGTGAAGGTGATCTGTTGTTCTTTAAGAATACTTCAGTTGCTTCATCCAGAGTTTCAGAAAGGATCAATGCTTTCTTATTATTGTATTTTTCTCCCAATTGTTCCAGTGAAACTGTAAGGGCCAAAAATTCTCCTAAGGAGTCCCATCTTAAATGTCCCTCTGTCAGGAATTGCTGAATGTGTTTTGGGGCAGAACCTCCGGCTCCTGTTTCAAACAATCCGCCGCCGCCCATCAGGGGAACTATGGAAAGCATTTTTGAACTTGTCCCCACTTCCAGAATAGGGAATAGATCGGTTAAATAATCCCGTAGGATATTTCCTGTTACAGATATCGTGTCTTTTCCTTCTTTTACTCGTTTCAAGGTATAATTGGTTGCCTCTACGGGAGCCATAATCTGTATGTCCAATCCTGTGGTATCCAATTCAGCAAGATATTTGTTTACTTTTTTGATCATTTCGGAATCGTGGCTCCTGTTTTTGTTCAACCAGAAGATAGCCGGCATTCCTGATGCTTTAGCTCTGTTTACCGCTAACTTCACCCAGTCTTGAATAGGTGCGTCTTTTGCCTGGCACATTCTCCAGATATCTCCCTCTTCTACTTTGTGTTCCAAAAGGGTATTTCCATTGGCATCAACTACACGAACAGTTCCGGCATTTTCAATTACAAAGGTTTTATCGTGAGAACCATATTCCTCCGCCTTTTGTGCCATAAATCCTACATTGGGAACTGTTCCCATTGTTGTTGGAGATCAAAAGCCCCGTTTTTCTTGCAAAAATCGATTGTAGCCTGGTAGATTCCTGCATAACTGCTATCCGGAATAACCGCTTTGGTGTCTTGCAATTTTCCTTCGGCATTATACATTTTCCCGGAAGTCCTTATCATAGCAGGCATAGAAGCATCTATAATTACATCGCTTGGTACGTTAAGGTTAGTGATTCCCTTATCGGAATCGACCATTGCCAGTTTTGGGCCGTTTTTGAATGCAGCTTTTATTTCGGCTTCAATTTCTGCTCTTTTTTCAGAGGGTAATTTTGGTAAGGCATTTATGAGATCTGCAAGTCCGTTGTTTACATTTACCCCAATCTCTTCAAGGACTTGTGAATGTTTTGCAAAAATATCTTTAAAGAAAACCCGAACGGCCTGGCCAAATATTATTGGATCTGAAATCTTCATCATTGTTGCCTTCAAATGCAAAGAGAAAAGCACATCTTTCTCTTTGGCATCGGCAATTTGTTCTTCAAGGAATTTGGTCAAGGCTTTTTTACTCATTACGGTAGCATCGATAATTTCTCCTTTTAAGACCTTGAGATTATCTTTGAGTATTTTTTTATTTCCTGAGGAATCTGTCAATTCAATTTTTAAGCTTCCGGCTGAATCAAGGGTAAGGGATTTTTCATTTGAATAAAAATCACCTTCTTTCATGGTTGAAACATGGGTTTTTGAATTAGGATCCCAGGCTCCCATAGAATGCGGATTTTCTTTCGCGAAATTTTTTATCGCTTTCGGGGCCCTTCTATCGGAATTTCCTTCTCTAAGCACCGGGTTTACAGCACTTCCTTTAATCTTATCGTATTTCTGTTTGATTTGTTCTTCCTTTTCATCTTTAGGTTCATTTGGGTAATCAGGTAACTTGAATCCTTTAGATTGCAATTCTTTAATTGCGGCTTCCAGTTGGGGTTCAGATGCACTTATGTTTGGCAACTTGATGATATTGGCCTCAGGCTTATTTACCAATTCAGCCAGCTCTTTTAAAGCATCTGGAACTTTTTGTTCTGAAGATAAGAATTCCGGAAAACTCACCAGAATCCGTGCGGCTAAAGAAATATCTTTTGGTTCAATTTCAATATTTGAAGTTTCAGTGAAGGTCCTTACGATCGGCAAGAAGGAATAAGTAGCCAGCATTGGGGCTTCATCGGTTTTGGTGTAAACAATTTTAGCTTGTTGTGACATATTAAAAATTTATTTTTTCGCGTTATTTCTGATTGGATTTTTAAATAAATTCTGTTGAAAAATAACGTTCAATTATTAAAACAGTTTTGATTAAGTATTAAAATGTTAAAAAAACAGTAAGTCTTGCGAAGATACCATTTTTAGTGATTTTTTAATGTTTTGAAGGCCAGTAAAATTAGTAGGGATAGAAGTATTTAAATAAAAAAAGCCATTTCAAAATACAAGGTATTTTGAAATGGCTTCTAACGAAATAACGCTTTGCCGCTGGATCTTTAAAGATCGGAAATAAGTCAATTTTCATAACTTACCGCGAGCGATATTTCACTTGATATAAATTGTTCACGAACGCGCCCAAATTATATCAAAAACGTTTTTACCTTTTATAGCTGTCTACATTTTATAAAACATACATTATAGAAGATAAAAACCTGTGCAAAGAACTTACTTTAAAGTACTTAAAATATTAGAAATTCTGGTGTCATTCTATTTGAATTTTAAATACATCCACAATTTACGATGAAAATTTTAATTTGTAAAATGTTTTAACGTTTGAATTTTAAAATGAGGTTTATGTTTTTTTAAAGAAAAGGTTGTTTTATAGATAAATTTTCTGTTTAAAAAAAGTAAGATTGAATTCCTTTTTCTTTTCAAAAATAGTTTTTGTATAAAAAGAAAAAATCAAAAAGCCCCAAATTGGGGCTTTTTGATTTTTTAAGAAGTAAGTAATTATCTTCTTTGCTCTTTAATACGGGCTTTTTTACCTGTAAGACCTCTAAAGTAATAAATACGGGCTCTTCTAACTTTACCGCGTTTATTGATTTCAACTTTTTGAAGTGCGGGCATATTTATTGGAAAAATACGCTCAACACCTACAGTACCACTCATTTTTCTGATGGTAAAGGTTTTTGAAATTCCTGTTCCTTTAACCTGAATTACTACACCTCTATAAAACTGAGTACGGGTTTTAGCCCCTTCCTTAATTTCATAATAAACAGTAATAGTATCACCTGCTGAAAATTCAGGAAAATCTTTTTTGGTAACGAATTCGTCTTGTACGAATTTAATTAACGATTCCATAAGCTATAGTTTAAAATATATGCCAAAGCAACATTCACGGTTTTCGCCAGAGGTTGATTTAGGGATGCAAAATTATGAAATTTAATAGTATAAACCCTATTAAAAATCAATTATTCATTTTTTAATAAATCGGGTCTTAGTTTTTTGGTCCTTAAATAGGATTGCTCCTCCCGCCAGTCTTCAATTTTAGGAAAATTTCCGGACGTTAAAATTTCGGGAACCTTCCATCCTTTGTATTCTGCAGGCCTTGTATAAACAGGCGGAGCAAGTAAATCGTCCTGGAATGAATCGGTCAGGGCAGATGTCTCATTCCCGAGTACTCCCGGGATAAGTCTTATTATGGCATCACAAACTACGGCTGCCGCAAGTTCGCCTCCGGAAAGCACATAATCTCCAATGGAAATTTCCCTGGTTATAAAATGATCACGCACTCTTTGATCTACTCCTTTATAATGACCACAAAGAATAAGAATATTTTCTTTTAAAGATAAGGTGTTGACCATCTTCTGGTTTAGGCGTTCTCCATCAGGAGACATATAAATAATTTCATCATATTCCCGTTCAGATTTGAGGTGAGTGATGCATTTATCAATGGGCTCGATCATCATTACCATTCCGGCACCTCCACCAAATTGATAGTCGTCTATATGTCTGTAATTATCGGTAACGTAATCCCGGAGATTATGAAGATGGATTTCAACCAATCCTTTGTCAATAGCGCGTTTTAAAATGGAAACCTCAAACGGACTGGTTAAAATATCGGGAACAACGGTAATAATATCAATTCGCATTTTAATAAAAATTTACTTTTGCAAAGATGGGGAATATCTATGCAATATTTTCATATTCAAGGAAGCCTCTTATTTGTCGCTTGCCCTGTTTCTTTCGTCCTGTAGGAGTCTGCCTAGTCGTTGTTCTTTTTCCAAAGCTTTTACACGGTAAGCTTCAAATTCCTTTTCGGTTAGAAGAAGGTTCTTTTTTGCTTCAGTGGTTTGTATATTTCCTTTTTTAAATCGGAAAATAAAAAAGAGCAAGGCAATGATCAAAGCAGCGACAATTCCCCACATAAGGGCCATATAACTGCCTTTACTAAAAGGCATTCCAAGGAAGGTAATGGCGTCTTTTTCTGCAGTAACATCAGCTAGGTTTTGTTTAGTTGTTTCTAAACTTGCCTTTAATTCTGAAATTTCATCCTTTTGTTGATCAATTGTATTTTGTTGGGTGGTAATTTCATTTTTTAGAAAGGCAATAAACTCGATGGTGTTTTTCTTTAATGTAACCAAATCGTTATAATCCACTACTTTATAACCCTGATAATCGTTGGATTTTTCTATTAAGGTTGTAAATCCATCCAGGATTGGGGTTTCACTGCTGTTGAAATCCTGAGCGTTAATCTGGGGTGCAAAAGAAAAAAATATAAAAATAAAAAGTAATGCTTTGTTCATTTGGGGTGTATTTCGGTTATACTAAATTAGAAACGTACAGGCAAAAAACTTATTGCCAAAATCGTTTTTTTTATACACTTTATTTTTTAATAGAATCAAATGCAAAAATAAAAAATTGATTCTATTTCTTACGTCTTTTATTTCTAATTGTTTAAAAATGATAAATTCATCCTGTTTTAGGAAAAAGGCGGTTTCAAAATTTTGCAAAAACGACAAAACCCACCTTATAAAGTGGGTTCTGCCTAAAAATTTGTTATAATCACTAATAATAGGTAAACCTCCTCACTTTGGCAATATACTTGGCCAGCCGTATTACTTGTTGGCTATATCCGTATTCATTGTCATACCAAATATATAAGACAATGTTTTTCCCATCTTCGGTGGCAATAGTTGCCTTGCTGTCAAAAATAGCAGGCTCAGAGGTTCCTACAATATCGCTGGAAACCAGTTCATTATCCAAAGAATATTTAATTTGTTCCACCATCTCGCCTTCTAAGGCATATTTTTTCATAATGTTGTTAACTCCATCAACAGTAGTGGCACTTTGTACTTCCAGGTTTAGGATCGCCAGTGAACCATTTGGAACAGGTACACGAATCGCGTTAGAGGTTAATTTTCCTTCAAAAGCCGGTAAAGTTTTGGCAACAGCCTTTCCGGCACCGGTTTCTGTAATAACCATATTTAATCCGGCAGCCCGTCCTCTTCTATACTTTCCGTGAAAATTATCTACCAGATTTTGGTCATTGGTATACGCGTGAATGGTTTCTAAATGTCCATGAACCACTCCTAAAGACTCCTCTATTGCATAAAGAACAGGAACAATAGCATTGGTGGTACAAGAAGCGGCAGAAAATATTGAATCGGTATCTGGATCGTATTGTTTATGATTTACCCCATAAACAATATTTGGAACCCCTTTTCCGGGAGCGGTAAGCAAAACCTTTGAGGCTCCCTTTGAAGTCAAATGTCTGCTTAATTCCTCCTTATCCCTGAAGGCGCCCGTGTTATCTATAATAAGGGCATCTTCAATCCCGTATTTTGTATAATCTACATCTTCCGGTTTATCTGCTGAAATTATATGAACCTTAGTTCCATTGATAATTAATGCCGAATTTTCCACATCGATGGAAACTGTTCCCGAAAAATGACCGTGAACGGAGTCATTCCTTAACAGTGAAGCTCTTTTTTCAAGTACAACGGCATCTATTTTGCCCCGGGTTACAATGCCCCGAAGTCTTAGCTGGCTTCCTTTACCGGTTCTTGTCATCAACTCTCTGGCCAATAGCCTTCCAATTCTTCCAAAACCATAAAGGACAACATCTTTTGGCGTAACTTCTTTGTATTCCCTGGCTTCTTTAAGTTTATTTGAAATGAATGCCTTTGGATTGTTATAATCTGTCTCCTCTATATGGTACTCATAGGTGAGTTTGCCAATATCCAATTTTGCTGGCGGAATATCCAAATATTTGATAGCCTGTGCGATTTCAACCGAGTCAAAAATAGAAATTGGTTTTTGTACAAATTCCCCAGCATATTCGTGAAGATTTAATATATCACTCACATTGAGGTTGATCAATTGGTTCCTGAAGAGCACCAATTCTATGGATTTGTCGTACCATAAATCGCTTATAATTTTAATAAATTCAACCGAGGCACGTCTCCTATCGGTTTGAAATGCAAGTTCCTTTTCGTAAACTTCGTTAATTCCCATAATTTTACAGCGTTGAGTTTTTTTTAAAACACTGCAAAAGTATTGATTTCAAACGTTTTCGTAAGGTATTTTTAGAAAAAAATTCACCCGTTGTTAGATTTATATCTGGAGATAAAATCAAGATTGTTTTACCTCCAGATATAGGTTTGTTCTTCCCCTTGTTGGTTTAGAAAAGTGATGCTTATGGGTTCTGATATTTTTTTTGAATTAAAAATCTTTTTTACATCCGAAATATTGAAAACCTTCCTGCCGTCAATTTTTGAAATTATTGCTCCTAACAAGGCCTGGTATTGTTTTTCAGCTTTGATTGTTCCAATAACTATTACCCCATTTTTGGTTTTAAATTCCTTGAGAGCATTCTCAGAAGCATTGGTTATCTCCAATCCAATTGGTTCAATTAGGAAAGTTTCATATTTGGTCAATTTTACTTCTACTTTGCGCTCATTTCCCTTTCTAAACAGACTTACAACTACGGTTTCACCAGGTCTTTTTGAGTTGATATAACCGGTTAGATCAGACATTTTCCTGATCTCTATATTATCAATCTGTTTTATTACATCTTCAGTTTTGATTCCTGCTTTTGCCGCCCCACTTTCTGAATCCACTGCAGCAACAAATACTCCCTGGCTGGTGTTGATATCAAATTGTGTTGAAATTGCCGCATTCATATCACTTCCGCGAATTCCTAAAATGCCCTGCTGTACATCGCCATATTCCATAATATCTTCTACAATTTTACGGGCGTTGTTGGAAGGAATGGCAAAACTATATCCTATATAACTTCCTGTTTGGGAGGTGATGGCTGAATTGATGCCAATTAACTCCCCATTTATATTTACCAATGCACCACCGCTGTTTCCAGGATTTATGGCAGCATCTGTCTGAATAAAAGATTGTGGGGAACCATCATTTAAATTGATATCCCGGGCCTTAGCGCTTACAATTCCAGCCGTTACGGTTGAAGTTAAGTTAAAGGGATTTCCAACTGCCAATACCCATTCTCCCAGTTTGATGTTATTTGAATTTCCGAAGACAAGAAAATCCAGATCCCTGGCATCTATTTTTATAAGGGCAATGTCCGCCTTAGGATCTGTCCCAATAACATCTGCTTTGTAATTTTTATTGTTATTTAATGTCACCTGAATTTCACTTGCGCCGGAAATCACGTGATTATTTGTAATAATATACCCATCTGGAGAAATAATAACCCCGGAACCTACACCCTGTAAAATTTTTCCGCTATTCTGACCATAAAAATAATATTCCCAAATACTGCTGGGCTTATTAAAAACTGCCACATTCTTTACGTTTACAACCGCATGTACGGTCTTTTCGGCAGCTTCGGTAAAATCGGCATTGGTGCCGTATAAATTGGGATCATAAGAAACGGGTAAAATCCCGGAATTGTTTTCGGTAACAGTTTCATCCTGAAAGAATGGATGGTTTTCTTCAATAAATAATTTATAGGAACCTAATGTGAGAATCCCTCCCAGCATTGAAACTAATAATAATGTGGCAAAATTTTTCATGTTATTTTTCATGTTTTTTCGAAGATGTTATTCTAAAATTAAAGTTTTCAAATTCTTTCTGCTAATCTTTAACGGGCTATTAACAATGTAGAAATATGTCATATTGTTGTACCTTTGGCTTGTTCAAATAAAGCTATGAAACTTAATTTTTATAAATACCACGGAACAGGAAACGATTTTATTATGGTTGATAACCGTATGGCATCTTTCCCCAAGAATGATACCAATTTGATCCATGAATTATGTCATCGCCGGTTTGGAATTGGAGCCGATGGCCTTATTTTATTGGAACAGCCGGTAAATGATCAGGAGGATTTCAAAATGGTATATTATAATGCCGATGGAAATCAAAGCAGTATGTGCGGCAATGGAGGAAGATGTTTGGTGGCATTCGCCAAATTCCTGGGGGTCTTTGAAAACGAAACTGTTTTTAGCGCGATAGATGGTAAACATAAAGGGATTGTAAAAGATGGGATTGTAAGCCTGAAAATGAAGGATATTTCAGCTGAAAATTTAAATAAAAAGGAATTATTTTTAGATACGGGGTCGCCTCACCATATTTTATTTTCAGAAGAAGTTGGGGATATAGATGTCAAAAAAGAAGGTGCAATTATTCGCTATTCAGATAAATATGAAAGTGACGGAGGGACAAATGTAGATTTTGTGCAGCAAACCGGAGAGGATTCCTTTTTGGTGCGCACCTACGAACGCGGAGTAGAAGATGAAACTTTTTCCTGCGGTACCGGGGTAACAGCAGTGGCACTTGCGGTTCATGCAGTTGGAAAAACCCAGGCTACAACCGTGCATCTTGAAACTCCCGGAGGGAAATTAATTGTTTCTTTTGAAAAAGAAGGAGAAAATTATAAGAATATCTGGCTTACGGGACCCGCAAAGAATGTGTTTAAGGGAGTAATAGAATGCTGACTTTAAGAGGAAATAATGTTTGTTTGAGAGCATTAGAACCTGAAGATCTCGATTTTATTGTGGAAGTGGAAAATTCTGAAGAATTTTGGGAAATAAGTGCTACAAGGGTACCCTATTCACGGTATTTAATCAAAAAATATTTACAGAATTCGCACAGGGATATTTATGAAGTCAAGCAGTTGCGATTGATGATTTGCGATCTGGAAAATAACCCGATAGGCTTAATCGATGTTTTTGACCTTGAACCAAAAGACCGTAGGGCTGCGTTGGGAATTTTAATTGTCAATGAAACCGAAAGAGGGAAGGGCTACGGCGCAGAAGTGCTCACTTTAATTTGTAATTACTGTTTCACACACCTTGACCTGCATCAGGTTTATGCCAATGTGACCGAAGATAATCCCGCAAGTATTAAGCTTTTCGAAAAAAATAAATTTGAGAAGGTCGGGGTTAAAAAAGATTGGGTCAGTGCAGGCGGAAAATTTAAAAACGAGATATTATTTCAACTGATCAATAATGTACATTAAAAAAATTCTTCTGATTATCGCCCTTTTAGGCCTTGTGGCCCTGGGTATTTTTAGCTATATAATTTACAACAACATTTTTTCTCCAAATACGGTTTTTGAAGACGAAACCACTGCGGTTTTTATTCCTACAGGAGCAAATTATGAACGCGTTCTGGACAGCTTAAAACCAATCTTAAAGGATTTGGATGCTTTTGATCTTGTTGCTCAAAAAATGGATTTTGCCTCAAATGTGAAATCCGGGAAGTTTGTACTTGAAAAAAACATGAATAACTATCAAATTGTAAAGGTTTTAAGAAGCCAGAGCATTCCTGTTAGAGTGATTTTTAACAATCAGGAACGATTGGAGAACCTTGCAGGAAGGATTGCAACCCAAATTGAAGCAGATAGTTCTGACCTTATTCAAGTGATGAGGGATCCAGAATTCCTGTCGCAAAACAATTTTACCGAAGCCAATGCCCTTTCCATGTATATTCCAAATCAATATGAGTTTTTTTGGAATACTTCAGCGGAAGGATATCGGGATAAAATGTTAAAAGAATATCACATATTCTGGACCCCGGAGCGATTGAAAAGGGCAAAGGAAATCAATTTAACTCCTTCTGAAGTTGCTGTAATAGCTTCAATAGTTCAAAAAGAAACGGCAAAAACCGATGAACGTCCAAGAGTAGCCGGAGTTTATATGAACCGTTATAAAAATGGCTGGAAACTGGATGCCGATCCCACAGTGATTTATGCCGTAAAACTCCAAAAAAGGGATTTTGACACAGTTATAAAACGGGTATTATATAAAGATCTGACCATAAATTCTCCTTACAATACATATTTATACAAGGAATTGCCTCCTGGCCCTATTGCAATGCCGGATATTTCTTCCATAGATGCAGTCCTTAATTATGAAGTCCACAAATACTTTTTCTTCGTGGCCGATGTTGAAAATTTCGGCTATCACAAATTTGCCGAAACTTTAGCCCAGCACAACCGCAATAAGCAGGCTTATGTGCGATGGATAAACCAACAGGGAATTAACCGGTAAATCCAGCCCGTTTCGTTAATAATTGCATCTGCAATAAATATTTTGTTTGGATAATTAACGGGTTTTAATTGGGCCGAAATCCTTTAGGAATTCTTTAACAGGCTGTATATCAAATTATTAAAAATTGTTGTATCTTTGCACGGCGAAATTGAGAGGGGTCAAGTTGACTATTAACCTTTCAGAATCAATAAATTATGAGAAGGAAAATTGTAAAATTTTCAGTTCTGCCAATCGTAGCAGGTTTTATATTTTTGAGTTTTTCAACAAAAAAGTTGCAAATTTAGATATGTACGCTACCACCACCAACGACACTTTTGAATATACAGTTACTTCCTTAGAGGAAAACGCTTTGTTTGAAGAACCTGCAATAAAGATCCTTCCCAAATTAGGGAAATCTTATATTGGTTTTAAGGAAGCGGTTGCTTTTAAAGAATCCCGGGGAAATTACAAAACCGTAAATGAGTACGGGTATATGGGGAAATATCAATTTGGAAAGGGCACTTTGAATTTAATAGGGATCTATGATGCTAAATTATTCTTAAATTCCCCTGAACTTCAGGAAGCGGCATTTTATGCCAATGCCTCCAGGAACAAATGGATCTTAAAAAGGGATATAGCCCGATTTGCAGGAAAAAAGATCAATGGGATTGAGATCACTGAATCGGGGATTTTGGCAGCAGCGCATTTGGCCGGACCCGGAAGTGTCAAAAAATATTTGAGAAGTTGGGGCGCCAATTCCTTTAGCGATGCTTTTGGAACTACTATTGGGTTTTACATAAAGAAATTCGCCGGTTACGACACCTCCTTCATACAGCCTGACAAAAAAGCAAAAGCCATTGTTAACAGGGCTTAAAGCTCTTTCTGAATCACAAAAATAGTAGGCCTTTTATGAAGGTCTATTTTTGTTTTCCCCCAATCGGAAATGGATTTAGTTACAATAATTTCTGAAGACAAAGTTAAATCACAGGCAATGCAAAGTTGCGTTGCGGGATTCAGGATTTGTTTCATGTCTTCCAGCAAATTGTTATTCCGGTAAGGTGTTTCAATAAATATTTGTGCCTGATTTTTTTCTGAAGAAATTCGCTCCAGGCTTTTAAGCTCGTGTTTCCTGTCTTTCTTGTCTATGGGAAGGTATCCGTGAAATGTAAAACTCTGCCCGTTCATCCCGCTTCCCATCATAGCAAGTAAAATGGAAGAAGGTCCTACCATTGGGATAACCCGAATCCCCATTTGGTGTGCGATCTTCACTATTTCAGCTCCGGGATCGGCTATTCCCGGACATCCAGCTTCACTTAAAAGTCCAACATCAATACCTTCTTTGCAAGGGTCTAAAAAGGAAGACAGCATACTTTTTTCGGTAAATTTATTGAGAAGGCTCAATTTTAATAGTGGCTGACTTTTTTCAGGAACGACTTGTTTTATCGATTTTCTGGCGGTCTTTTCATTTTCAACAATATAATAATCTACTTTTTCAATTATTTTGGTAATTGAAATGGGAAGAACTTCCATTGGATTTGATTCTCCTAAAGTAGTAGGAATTAAATATAATTTACCGGAATACTGAAAGGGTGCTTGAGCCATGAAGATTGAAAATTGTAATTTAATTCAGAAAAATAAAAAGTTAGGTTTCCGTTAGTTTGGATGCAATAATTTCGCAGGCCTCTTCCAGCATCTTGTAAACATCTTCAAAACCCGGTTCACCACCCTGGTAGGGATCAGGAACATCGACATTTTCTCCGGGAAAAACCTCATTTAAAATAAGTTTTACCTTTCTTTTATCTTCTTCATTTCTCGCCAGGGAAATAACATCAGCAAAATTGAAATTGTCCATCACGTAAATAAGATCAAACCTGTCAAAATCTTCAGATTGAAATTGCCTTCCACGTTGGTTGGAGATGTCCAGGCCAAAATGCTTTGCAACCGCAATAGAGCGGGAGTCCGGAATATCGTCTATATGGTAATCCCCGGTGCCTGCAGAGTCCACGTGGACTTTTTCCGGATTAACCCTGGATTTTAGAATTCCTTCGGCTAAAGGTGATCGGCAAATATTACCCAGACACACCATCAAAACGTTGGTTTTCATAAAAATAATATTTGAATATTATAAGGTTAGTTTTTTATTGAGGTCTTCAACAAATTTCTTGAATTGTTTATCGGTAGCAGCGAGATTATTTACTGTTTTGCAGGCGTGAAGAACCGTAGCGTGATCGCGTTTTCCTATTTGACTCCCAATACTTGCCAAGGAAGCTTTTGTGAATTTTTTGGCGAAAAACATAGCCAATTGCCTGGCTTGTACAATGTGGCGTTTACGGGTTTTAGATTGTAGGGTTTCTACATCCATCTGGAAATAGTCACTCACAATTTTTTGAATGTAATCTATAGATACTTCCCGCTTGGTGTTTTTTACGTAATTATCTACTATCTTTTTTGCCAGTTCCAGAGTGATATCTTTTTTATTAAAAGACGAATGGGCGATAAGTGAAATAATTGCCCCTTCCAGTTCCCTGATATTGGTCTTGATGTTATTTGCCAAAAACTCGACAATATCTATGGGCATTTCTACCCCATCCCTGTATAATTTGCTTTTTATAATGGAAACGCGGGTTTCAAAATCAGGGTTTTGAAGCTCTGCAGACAGTCCCCATTTAAACCGTGACAACAAGCGTTGCTCTATATCCTGCATATCCACGGGAGCTTTATCGCTTGTTAGAATTACCTGTTTTCCATTTTGGTGCAGGTGATTGAAAATATGGAAAAACACATCTTGTGTTCCCACTTTTCCCGAAAGCAGTTGAATGTCATCCACAATAAGGATATCAATGATCTGATAAAAGTGAATAAAATCATTCCGGTTGTTCTTCTTTACAGACTCTATATATTGTTGCGTAAATTTTTCGGCAGAGATATAAAGAACGGTTTTTTCAGGATGTTTATCTTTAATTTCAACCCCAATAGCGTGACCCAAATGTGTTTTCCCTAATCCAACCCCACCAAAAATAAGCAATGGATTAAATGAAGTGCCACCCGGTTTATTGGCAACTGCCAGCCCGGCCGATCGCGCCAAACGGTTTGAATCGCCTTCAAGGAAATTATCGAAATTGTAATTTGGGTTTAGTTGAGACTCTATTTTTATATTCCTAATCCCAGGAATGATAAAAGGATTTCTTAATTCTGCGCTTTTGCTTTTCACCGGCACATCCACTTCCTGTGAAACCATATGGCTTCGTTGGGTACTCGGGATTTTTTCTGTAAAAGGAAGTTTGTTCCCGTAGGTGTTTTCCATTCTGATCACATAAACCAATTTGGCTTTTTCACCTAACTCCTTGGTGAGGGAAACCTTTAACAATTTCACGTAATGCTCTTCCAGCCATTCATAAAAAAATTTGGAAGGAACTTGTATGCTCAACGCACAATCGGTAAGTTTTACTGCTTGTATCGGCTCGAACCATGTTTTGTAGGCTTGGGGGGTTATGTTATCTTTGATAAAAGCTAGACAGCTATTCCAAACTGATTGCGCAGTTTTTGACATGCTATAAATTTGGTTTAGTATTGGTTAGTAGTTGGCCCTAAAGTTGTTGGAAAAATATTCCCCTACAAATTTCGGAAGAACAAATATGTGAACAAAATATGTAATAAAAAAGCCATTTTGCACTTGACTTTTAAGAAAATTTTATGCATACTTCCTTCCGGCAATGAATATACAAAAAGCAATTTTAAAAAACTGATTTATTTCTTATGAAAAGACAACAAACCTATGTTAAAGTCAGATATTCCGAAACCGATCAAATGGGAGTCGTACATCACGGCAATTATGCCCAATATCTCGAGATTGCCAGGTTAGAATGGCTTGAGCAGTTCGGAATTTCCTATAAATTGATGGAAGAGCAGGGAGTTATGCTCCCGGTTTATGAAATGGAATTTAAATTTATTAAACCTGCAAAATTTGACGATATTTTAAGAATTGAAACCAATTTAAATAAAATTCCCCGGGTTAAAATTGAATTTAATTATTCTGTCTATAATCAGGAAAACGAACTCATAACAACGGCTACCACGGTATTGGTTTTTATGGATGCCAAAACAAAACGCCCTATTCGTTGCCCTGAATATATTTTGGACAAGCTGGAGAATTAATCTTCTGAATTTTTTATTTCAACTTTATAGATCGCCTCAAATTTTTGAAAAATTTCTACGGCGAGTTTTTTTCTTACCGAAATATGGATCTCGCAATCCAATTCCAGCTTTTGTTCAATAATATTCAAATTGTGCTCTTTGATCACCCGCATCACTAAATTCATCTCGGGATAATCAAATTTTATCACAAAAACCTCGTCTATGGTTCTTTTGACTATCTTGCTGTTTTCCAATGCCATTTGAGCGGTGGTTTTATAGGCGTTTATCAGGCCGCCAACCCCTAATTTTATCCCGCCATAATGCCTTACCACAACTATCAAAATATTGGTAACATCAAAAGACTGGATTTGTCCGTAAATAGGCATTCCGGCTGTGTTTGAAGGCTCGCCGTCATCATTCGCCCTAAATTGGTGTACTTCCTTGCCAATTTGCCACGCATAGCACCAATGCCGCGCCTGGTGGTGTTTTTTCTTTAAATCCTCGATATGGACTTTTGCTTCCTCCTCAGAAGTTATAGGAAAAGCATAACCGAAAAATTTGGAGTTTTTATCTTTGAACAGAACTTCTTCCGAAGCTTTTGAAATGCTTTTATAAGTATCTTTCAAATTGATTTTTTTTAACCGTTGGCAACCAGTAAAATACTGATAATGGCCAGTGCAATTCCTATCCAGTTTTTTGGAATTAACCTTTCTTTGAACAACGCAATTCCCAAAGCCGTTGAAACCAATACAATAGCGACATTATTGATTGTAAAAATGGAGGAACTTTCAAATCCTTCACTCCTTAAGGCCATTACCAAAAAATAGATCGAAAAAAAGTTGGGAATTCCCAATGCGATCCCGCCTAAAATATTTTTGCCTGTAATTTTCAATGTACCCATAAAGCCCTGAACAACCAAAATTCCGGTCCCAATAGTTCCTGCGATAAAAAAAATGGAAGAGGAGAAAAGAGCAACATCGGTTTTGCTTACATAACTTGTTTCAAGGTATTTAATACTGGTGTCAATTATCCCGCTTCCTAAAAATACCAAAATAGGAAAGATCAGGTTTTTCTTATTGATGGGGATTCCCTCCCTGCTTTTTATGGAAGTTAAATACACCGCTGCCAAAGCCAGAATAATCCCAATGATTTTTATTGTTCCCGAGCTTTCATTAAAATACATTATTCCGAATAAAACCGGAATTGCAACCGACATTTTTGTGGCTACAGATACTACCGAAAGTCCGCTGCGCTGTGTGGTAATTGCAGCCAGGTTGAACACCAATATAAATAAAATACCTAAAAAGATAGTTCCGGGAAACCAGGCTTTTTCGGGAATTAAGCTGATATCGGTTTCTTTGATAAACCCGAAAAAACCCACCAGACAGGCTATAAAATAGTTTATAACAATGGCCTGCATCGTATTTATATCAAATCTCTTGAAGAGTTTGAACATGACAAATATGAAACTCGAAGCCAGGACGCTGAGCAAGAGATATATCAAAACAATTCCTTATTTGATGTGAATAGGTCGATAATATCTTCCATTGCAGGATCAATATTCCAGGTGTGAATTCCCAGAGCCGACGCCGCTTCGGTATTTACTTTGGTATCGTCAATAAAAAGGCATTCTTCGGGTTTTAGATCGTGCTTTTCAAGTACAAATTGATAAATTTCCGAATCCGGTTTCCTGAAATTTATTTCGTGGGAAAAATAAAACGCGTCAAAACAAGCAACAAATTCTTCATAAAACGGGATGTTTTCTATAACCCAGTTTATATGTAACTCATTGGTGTTGCTCAACAGGATTAATTTATAATATTTTTTTTCTGAAAGTAATTTTATAAAGGTGTAGCGATATTTTGGAAAATCGATTAAAATAGCATTCCAGGAAGCTATAATTTGAGGTTTGGTTAAAGCGGAAAAATATTTTAAATACGAAGCTAAAAAAACATCAGAAGAAATCAATCCCTTTTCATAATCCAGGTTTGTCTGAAGAAGTTCTTCAGATAGATCTTCAATTTTTAATTTTTTCATTTCCCTGAGCGTTGCCGCCTTGTCTAAATTGATGAAAACATCGCCAAAATCAAAAATAAGTGTTCTAATCATTTCTATAAAATTTTAATTGATCTCCATCGATCATTTCTTCCGATTTTAATGTTCCTTTCAGTTTTGGAGCTTCTAAACCATTTTTAAACTGAATCTTTCCGCTAAATACCCTTGCTTCATCCCAAAGTCCCGCATCAATAAAAGTTTGGATTGTTTTGGTTCCTCCTTCAATTATCACCGATTGCAATTCATTCTGGTACAAGATTTGGCAGATCTGTGTAGCTATATCCTTTTCAAAATCCTTTGTTTCAATCGCAAGGAATTCACACTCTGATTGCCTCAATTGAATGGCGTTGAGGTTTTTTGTTGTATTTCCGCAAATCAGAATGGTCTTAATACTGCCGTCAAACAATGCGGAATCTTTCATAATTCGCAAATGTTGATCAATTACAATTCGTACCGGATTTGGACCGTCCCATAGCCGGGTATTCAATTTTGGATTATCGGCCACGGCCGTATTTGTTCCCACTAAAATGGCCTGCTCCTCGCTTCGCCATTTATGTACCAGTTGCCTTGAATATTTATTGGTGATCCAAACTGGCTCCCTTTTGGAGTTAATTTCAGCAGGAAGGGAAGCAATAAATCCATCTTCACTTTGCGCCCATTTTAAGATGATATAAGGTCTTTTATGCTGGTGAAAGGTGAAAAACCGTTTGTTAAGTTCCTCACATTCAGCTTCCAAAAATCCCAAATTCACTTCACATCCAGACTCAAATAGTTTTTTAATTCCCCTTCCGGCAACCTTGGCAAACGGATCCATTGTTCCTATCACCACTTTTTTAATGCCGCTGGCAACTATAAAATCGCTGCAAGGCGGAGTCTTTCCATAATGACTGCAGGGTTCCAAGCTTACATAAATAGTCGCTTTTTTCAGTAGGGATTTATTTTTAACCGAATTAATCGCAATTACCTCGGCGTGAGGCCCTCCGGCTTTTCGGTGCCAGCCTTCACCAATAATTTTGTCTTTATAAACCAGCACACTGCCAACCATAGGATTTGGATAGGTGGTTCCTAGCCCGTTTTGGGCAAGTTGAATGCAGCGTTTTATATATTTTTCGTGTACCTTCACACCGCTAAAATAAGATTTATTAACAAGAATGAACAGATTTAAGATTCGGGAAATTCAACCGAAAGACAACCAGGGAGTTGCAACGGTGATAAGAAATGTATTAGTTGAAATGGGAGTGCCCAAAGTTGGTACCGCTTATGAAGACAAATCTTTGGAGGATATGCACGGCACTTACGATAATCCCAGAATGAAATATTTCGTAGTGGTAGAAAACGGGAAACTCATTGGCAGCGCGGGAATAGCTCCTTTAACCGGAGCCGAAGACGACATCTGTGAGCTTCAAAAAATGTACTTTTTACCCGAGGCCCGGGCTAGGGGAATTGGCGCAGAAATGATGCAATCCTGTTTAAATTACGCGAAATCCGTAGGTTTTAAACAATGTTATCTGGAAACCCTGCCTTATATGGAAAACGCTCGCAAACTTTACGCTCGCAGCGGATTTAAATCTTTGGAAAAACCAATGGGGGATACCGGACATTACAATTGTAGTATGTGGATGTTGAAAGACCTGGATAGTATTGAGATTTGAGTATTGAGAAAAGAAAATAGAGGAAAGAGGAGAGAGGAAAGACAAATGATTGTCTGCGAGATATGCGGGAAATAGAAATTTATAGTTTTGGGAATAATGTTTAAAAACAATCAATACTAATCAGGCTAGTTAAAAGAAAAATGAGGGAATAGTTGCAAGAGCCAGGAATAATAAAAAGGGAAAAATATTCGTGCATTCGTGGCTAAAAATCGCAAATAATAGACAAGAAACAAGACCAGGATTCAAAACCATATAAATAAACCTTTGCGGATAATCTTTGCGCCCTTTGCGATAAAATTGGATATTCTTGCAGAACAAAATCTAACCATCAAGTTTGTTACTATCCCAATTAAAACTAAAATTTTTGAATCTTCTGAAGGACGAATATCCAGTTCAGGAAGTGAATTCTTTTTTCAATTTTCTAATCGAATCTTATCTGGGAATGAATCGGTTGGATTTTGCGTTAAAACCCGGGAAAGAGCTTTCTTTAGAGGAAAAAGAAAAATTTGAATCTGCAATCCACAGGTTGATACTGCATGAACCCATTCAATACATCATCGGGGAAACCGAATTTTTCGGATTAAAATTTAAGGTTAATAAAAATGTGCTTATCCCCCGGCCCGAAACGGAGGAATTGGTACAATGGATCCTGGACGATATCAGGGAATCAAAAACCCCCTCAAATTTAAAAATCCTTGATATTGGCACCGGTAGCGGGTGTATAGCAATAAGTCTGGCTAAAAATCTTCCAAATGCAGAAATTTTCACTTTGGATATTTCAGAAAATGCCTTAAAAACAGCCAGGGAAAATGCCGGTTTAAATAAGGTAAACGTCAATTTTATGCAGGCTGATATTTTAAATCTGGAAGCCTTAAGCGGAAAATTTGATGTTATCGTCTCAAATCCGCCTTATGTGAGGGAAATGGAAAAAGCTGAAATGCATCGAAATGTACTTGAAAATGAGCCAGATCTGGCCCTTTATGTAAAAGATACGGATCCTTTGATCTTTTACAGGAAAATAACGAAATTAGCCCAGGCAGGTCTCCAAGAAAACGGAAATTTATATTTTGAGATCAATCAATATCTGGCAAACGAGACTGAAGAAATTTTAAAAAATCCCGGTTTTAAAACCGGATTAAAAAAGGATATTTTCGGAAATTACAGGATGCTTAGAGGAAGAAAGAAATCAAATAATTGAATTTTAAAAAGATAAATTTTGATGGAACAGCAATTTCAAGATCACAACATACAAAGCATAGCCGTTTTTTGTGCCAGTAACGACGGGATTGATCCCAAAATTTTTGAAGAAGCTTATTTGGTTGGTGAATTTTTGGCCAATAACAAGATTGAACTGGTTTTTGGCGGCAGCAAACTCGGCCTGATGGGTCAGGTTGCCAAAGGAGCATTGGACAATAACGGAAAAGTCACCGGCGTGATCCCCGATTTCCTTAAATCAAAGGAAGTTGTTCACACGGGTTTAACCAGTTTGATCACTACCCAGGATATGCATGAACGCAAGCTAAAAATGCACGATTTAAGCGATGGATTTATAGCTCTTCCGGGAGGTTTTGGCACAATGGAAGAATTGTTTGAAATTTTGACCTGGGGACAACTCGGGTTGCATCGTAAACCCATCGGCATATTAAACAGCAACCATTATTACGACGATTTGCTGGAGTTATTGCAAAAAATGCTTCAAAAAGGATTGCTGAAAGAATCAAATATGAATTTGTTATTGGTGTCAGACAAAATAGAAGATCTTATCCTGAAAATGCTCGAATTCAAACCTCTTCCTGTGCCTAAATGGATGAATAAGGATCAGACTTAAATGTTTGAATATGAAAATTAAGAAGCTCGAAATAGCAACCGCTGATATAGGAAAGCAATTACATTTTTACAGGGATCTGCTCGGACTTGAAATTCGGGATCAGGAGGAAAGATCTTTTGAAATTGTGATGGGATTTTCAATTTTAAAATTCCGGCAGGATAATAATTTTACCCCTTACCATATTGCCATTCATATTCCCGATAAGCAGGCGGGAATTGCCTTAACATGGTTAAAATCACGCGTGTCTATTCTAAAAAATGACCTGGATGAAATCGTAGATTTTAGTGCCTGGGATGCAAAATCGGTTTATTTTTATGATGAAGACAAAAACATCATGGAATTTATCGCCCGTGGGAATTTCAACAAACCTTTTTCTGAGGTTTTTTCTGGAAAAAGTCTTTTGGGAATTGCAGAGATCGGTTTGGCAACAAATAATATCGAGGAAAAATTTAATTTTCTCCAGCAAAATTGTGGACTTGAGATTTTCGATGGAAATTTCGGAAAATTCTGTGCCATCGGTGATCATCAGGGTTTACTTATCACCATCAACAAGAAGTTAAAAAATTGGTTTCCTACCGGAGATGAAGCGTTTTCATCAGATTTCAGAATAGAATTCAGCCATAAAGGATCAAATTATGATCTTGATTTTATAAATGATTGCCTTAAATTGGCCAAAAAATAAATTTTTCAGCCTGGTTTCCTAAACCTTGCATGTCTTATATATAAACCATAGTTTGAATGAATATTGAAGAAAGAATTAAACAGCTTAGAGAGGAGCTCCATCAGCATAACTATAATTATTACGCGTTGGACAAGCCCGTGATAAGTGATTATGAGTTTGATATGATGTTGAAGGAGTTACAGGAGTTGGAGAACAAACACCCGGAATTTTTTGATGCCAATTCCCCCACACAAAGGGTTGGAGGCACCGTGACCAAAAATTTTAAAACCGTGGTTCATGATTATCCGATGTTTTCACTTGCCAATTCCTATTCAAAAGAAGAATTGGAAGATTGGGAGAAGCGCATCAAAAAGTTGGTGGATGGGAAAGTGGAATATGTTTGCGAGTTAAAATATGATGGGGCTTCAATAAGTTTGAGTTATGAAAATGGTCAATTTCAAAAAGCAGTCACTCGTGGAGATGGTGTAAAAGGCGATGATATCACGAACAATGTGAAGACAATCCCAACGGTACCTTTGCACTTAAAAGGCGATTTTCCTGAAAAATTTGTTGTTAGCGGGGAAATCGTGCTTCCTTATGAAGGTTTTGTTAAAATGAATGCAGAACGGGTGGAAGCAGGGGAAGAGCCTTATTCAAATCCAAGAAATACCGCCGCCGGAAGTTTAAAATTACAGGATAGCGCTGAAGTGGCAAAACGGCCTTTGGATTGCCTGATTTATAATGTCAAGGGTGAGTCTTTGAATAGTAAAACACAATTTGAAAACCTGGAAAATGCCAGAAATTGGGGTTTTAGAGTGCCAAAGGAAACCAAGTTGGTGAACAATATTGAGGAGGTTTTAAACTATGTGAACTATTGGGAACAGCATAGGCACGATTTATTATATGAAATTGATGGAGTTGTAATAAAGGTAAATAATTTACATCAACAGGATGAGTTGGGATACACTGCCAAATCCCCACGATGGGCAATGGCTTATAAATTCAAGGCCGAGCGGGAACCTACCAAATTGCTTAAAATAACGTATCAGGTAGGTCGTACCGGCGCGATTACTCCTGTGGCCAATCTGGAGCCTGTACAACTCGCCGGAACCATTGTCAAAAGGGCATCCCTTCACAATGCCGACCAAATAGAAAAACTTGATATTCGGGAGGGAGATACCGTATTTGTTGAAAAAGGCGGGGAGATAATTCCGAAGATCATCAGGGTAGATTTTACAAAGCGCGACCCGGAAACTAAAAAAACAGAATATATTACCCATTGTCCGGAATGTGGGACAGAACTGGTCAGGAAAGAAGGAGAAGCGCATCATTATTGTCCTAATTATTATGGCTGTCTGCCGCAGGTTGTTGGAAGGATCCAGCATTTTGTGTCCAGAAAAGCACTGGATATTGAAGGATTGGGTGGTGAAACGGTAACCCTGCTTGTAAAAGCCGGGTTAATAGTAAATTATGCCGATCTGCATGAATTAAAAAAAGAGCAGCTTCTTCCTTTGGAACGAATGGCGAGTAAATCGGCAGAAAACGTGATCAGCGGAATTCAAAAATCGAAGGAAATTCCTTTTGAACGTGTGTTGTTTGGTTTAGGGATTCGATATGTTGGAGAAACCGTGGCCAAAAAACTTGCCAGACATTATAAAAGTATTGATGCCCTGGCGGCAGCTTCAGAAGAAGCTTTGATAAATGTTGATGAAATTGGGGAGCGGATCGCGCAAAGTGTGACAGAGTTTTTTGCTTCAGAGGAAAATCAAAAAATCATTCAGAGGTTGAAGGATTACGGGGTTCAATTGGAAATTCCAAAAGAGGATTTTGCAGATCATACAGATATTTTGAAAGGCAATTCATTTGTGATCTCAGGAGTATTTTCGAAAGTTTCCAGAAACGATTTAAAAAAATTGATCGAGGATAATGGCGGGAAAGTTTCCAGTTCCATTTCTTCAAAAACAAATTACCTGGTTGCCGGTGAAAATATGGGCCCCAGTAAACTGGCTAAAGCTGAACAACTCAGCACCAAAATTTTAAGTGAGGATGAATTTTTAGAAATGCTGAATTAGAAAAGAAATGATTTTTGGAATAAGATCATCCCTAACTGGATTTTGTTGTTGTCTCGTTAATATTTCTTTCTGCATTTTATTCCTATTGATAAGGGAAATCCCTGTGGATAAAACCTTGTAGATACGGACAGCCGTCCGTATCTACAAGGTTTTATCCAACAATGATCCTCAAACCATTGGCTTCAATTTTATTTTAATTATCCAGGGAAAAATTGATCCTTCCCAGATGAAAGCATCGAATTAAATGATAGGATACATTTTTTTTGAATTGAAACACCTTTTATAAAAAGAATTATTTTTCGCGAAATTCCCCGGAATATCAGCTATTAGCCTCATAGCTTTATCTGTTAAAGAATCTAACGCATAATAAGCTTTGCCTGCCCATTCTATTTAGGCTTGTTTTTTGTTACAAAGGAAACTCAACTAAAGCTGATAAATGTAATTCAGGAAACACTTTTACATTCAGACATTACGTTATCAACACAGTTGTTAAATTTATCGAATCTTAGAACGCATCCATGATCATAAAAGGCATCAAACTAGCCGTGGCAAAATTAAAGATCGCCCAGCTTGTTAAAAACCGGCAACCCGAAGCATATTCAATTCCGGTTAAATCTATTGGGATCATTTTCGATTTTAAAAACCGAAAGGCCTTAAGCCAACTGGAACAACTTAAGAAACAATTCAATATTTCCGATGTCAATTTTAAGGTAGTGACTTATATTCGAAATGGGAAAAAACCATCCAATTTTGAGGGAGAGATCTATAGTTTAAAAAATGTAAATTTTGATGCGGAAATAAATAATGAGGGAATGAATAAATTTACCTCTGAAAGTATTGATTTACTTATTACTTTTGCCGAAGAAGATAATACCGCTGTACATCTTTTAACGGCACAATGTCGTGCGGGGATCAAGGTGGGAAGATATCAGCAAAATGTAGCCTTATTTGATATGATCATTCAGGCCGATAATGATGCAGAATTATTTACGGAAGAATTGTCGAAATATTTAAAACAGCTTAAAAAATCACAAGATGAATAAATTAATTGGAACCGGTGTCGCTTTAATAACCCCTTTTAAAAGTGATCTTTCAGTAGATGTGGAAGCCCTTTCAAATTTGGTGAAGGACCAGGTCGCGAACGGGATAAATTATCTGGTGGTTTTGGGAACTACCGGAGAGAGTGCCACGCTTTCAAAATCTGAAAAAGATTTGGTTATCAATACCGTGATTAAAGCAAATAACGGAAAGATCCCATTGGTTTTGGGCATAGGAGGCAACAATACAGCCGCATTGGCAGAGGAGTTGAAATTTACAGACCTATCTGCTTTTGAAGCCATTTTATCGGTTTCTCCATATTACAGCAAACCTACACAGGAAGGAATTTATCAACATTATAAAATCATTTCGGAAGCTTCCAAAAAACCTGTAATTATATACAATGTTCCGGGAAGAACCGCCTCCAATGTCCTGCCTGCGACTGTACTGAGATTGGCTCAGGATTTTAAGAATATCATTGGAATAAAAGAGGCCGCGGGAGATATTGTTCAAGCCATGAAACTAATTTCTATTCTACCTGAAGACTTTTTAGTGATCTCAGGAGATGATATGGTTACCCTGCCGATAATATTGGCGGGAGGTCACGGGGTAATTTCGGTAATTGGACAGGGATTGCCATCAGAGTTTTCCAAAATGGTTCAACTGGGACTGGAAGGAAAAGTTAAGGAAGCCTATAAACTTCATTATAAAATAATGCCCTCCATCGATTTGATTTTTGCTGAAGGAAATCCAGCGGGGATCAAGGCCATGCTCCATTCCAAAAAAGCCTGTGAAAATGTCTTGCGCTTGCCTTTGGTGAAATCTTCAGACAAATTACTTGGGGAAATTGAAGCCTTTATGGGCCAATTTTAATTTTGGTGAATTGGAAGTTAATTTTGCACCAAATGAAAGTTTTTATAATAGAATAGAAAACAGTACTTTTGCCAGATGTTTTTACAAAGTATGAAAAAAGGGTTATTATTATTGGGCGTATTTCTTATGTTGGTTTCTTGTGGCGAGTACCAGAAGGTATTGAAAAACGAAGATGCCGGAGCGAAATATACAATGGCTGAAAAGCTTTACAATGAAGCTAAGGAAGAAAACAATAAATCCAAATATAGAAAAGCACTTCGGTTATTTGAACAAATTGTTCCTCAGTACCGTGGGAAACCTCAGGGAGAGAAAGTGACCTATCTTTTTGCCGATACTTATTATCAGTTAAAAGATAATTATCTGGCGGGATATCAATTTGAACGATTTACCTCGGCCTATCCCAATAGTGAAAAGGTAGAGGAAGCTTCTTTTAAAAGTGCTAAAAGTTATTATTTTTTGTCTCCCAGATACGATTTGGATCAGACAGAAACAGATAAGGCGATGTCAGAATTGCAAAAATATATAGACTCCTATCCAAATGGGGAATTTTTGGATGAGGCCAATAAACTTGCTACCGAATTAAGGGTAAAACTGGAAAAGAAAGCTTACGAAATTGCAAAACAATATCACCATACTGAAAATTATAAATCGGCTATGGTGGCCTTTACCAATTTTGTTAATGAGTATCCCGGTTCTCCCTTCAGGGAAGCTGCTTTTTATTACAGGTTTGACTCCGCCTATCAATTGGCGATCAACAGCTACCAGCAGTTAATGGCAGAGCGATTGAATACGGCTAAAGGTTATTACAACAGTTATCAAAAATATTATCCGGAAGGAAGCGCTTATTACGATTTGATACAAACTTCTAACAAGGATTTAGAATCTAGACTACAAAATTTTTAATTACTACCTATTATGGATTTGAAAAAGAGCAATGCACCGATAAACACTACCACAATCGACAAGAATTTGGTGGATGCCCCAACAGGCAATATTTATGAGGCGATATCAATAATCTCGAAGCGGGCAAACCAGATCAATGGCGAAATCAAAAGAGAGCTTTTGGAAAAACTGGATGAATTTGCCACTTACAACGATAGTTTGGATGAGGTTTTTGAAAACAAAGAACAAATTGAAGTTTCAAAATATTACGAAAAATTACCTAAACCACACTCTTTGGCAATTCAGGAATGGTTAGAAGATAAAATTTATTATCGCGATACCAAGGAGACTTCAGAAGAAAACTAATATAATGAGTGTTCTGGAGGACAAAAAAATACTATTAGGCATTTCTGCCGGTATTGCTGCCTATAAAACAGCTCCTTTAGTCAGATTATTTATTAAAGCCGGTGCTCAGGTGAAAGTTATCATGACACCGGCTTCAAAAGAATTTGTCACTCCGCTTACCCTTTCCACACTTTCAAAAAACAAGGTAATTTCATCATTCACTGATGAGGAAGATGAAAATGCCACCTGGAACAGTCACGTAGATCTCGGCCTTTGGGCCGATTTTATGCTTATTGCCCCGGCTACTGCCAATACTTTATCTAAAATGGCATCGGGAACCAGTGATAATATCCTTTTGGCTACCTACCTTTCAGCAAAATGTCCGGTGTATTTTGCTCCGGCAATGGATTTGGACATGTTCCAGCACCCTGCTACCAAAAAGAGTTTACAGATCCTCCAGTCTTATGGAAATTGTATGATCCCTGCGGAATCCGGAGAACTAGCCAGTGGCCTTTTCGGCGAAGGAAGAATGGCGGAACCGGAAAATATTCTTAGCTTTATAGAAAACAACCTGCGCGAAAAAATGCCTCTTTGCAATAAAAAAGTCATGATTACGGCAGGACCCACATACGAAGCTATAGATCCTGTGCGTTTTATAGGAAATCATTCCAGTGGAAAAATGGGATTTGAATTGGCAAAAGAAGCAGCCAAATTAGGTGCTGAGGTAATCCTTATTTCAGGTCCGAGCCATTTAAATTTAGAAAATTCGAATATTAGGCTTATCAGGGTCACCAGTGCCCAGGAAATGTATAATGCGGCACACGAATTTTACGCCACAATGGATGTGGCAATAGCGGCAGCAGCGGTATCTGATTATAAACCGAAAACCGTGGCTAAACAAAAAATGAAAAAACAGGAGGCTGTTTTGACAATTGAATTAACGCCAACCCAGGATATTTTGGCTTCTCTGGGAAAATTGAAAAAGAGACAAAAGCTTGTTGGTTTCGCATTGGAAACCAATAATGAACTTGAAAACGCGAAAGGAAAACTGGAAAGTAAAAACCTGGATTTTATCGTTCTGAATTCCCTGAATGATGAAGGCGCAGGTTTTAAATCCGACACTAATAAAATAAGAATTATCACAAAGAACGAAGTGAAAACATTCGGTTTAAAATCTAAATCGGAAGTTGCACGGGATATTTTAAATGAAGTAATCCTATTGTTAAATGAATAAGATCGCACTGGTATTATTGCTGTTTTTTTGGGTAGCCATAGCTTCGGCCCAGGATTTGAATGGGGAGGTAATTATTAATGCCGAACAAACCGGGCAAAGCAATTTATCTGTTTTTAAAACCTTGCAAAGATCGCTTTCTGAATTCATCAATCAAACCAGTTGGACAGACCGGAAGTATGCCAATCACGAACGCATCAATTACAGTGTTTTTATCAATATTTCAAAATTTGAAAACGATGCATTTTCAGGAACTATTCAGGTGCAATCCTCACGTCCTGTTTTTGGATCTACAATGATCACACCGATCTTCAATTTTAACGATGAACAATTCAGCTTCAACTACAGGGAATTTGAGCCTTTAACATACAGTCAGAATGAATATTCCTCCAATTTGGTTTCCGTAATATCATTCTATGTTTATACCATTTTAGGATTGGATGCAGATACTTTTCAACAGGAAGGTGGAACCCCATATTTTGAAGAAGCTAACAGAATTGTGACTACAGCTCAGCAAAGCAATGCCGCCGGCTGGCGCGGAAGTGACGGGAACCGCTCCCGTTACAGGCTTAATGCCGATTTGTTGTCTAAGGCCTTTCTAGATTATAGAACAGCATTGTACCAATACCACCGCCTGGGTCTGGATGTAATGCATAAAGATCCCGCTGCTGGAAAAAAAGCCATTGCAAACTCAATTCAAAATTTGCGCAGTATGAATGACAGCAGGCCAAATTCATTGTTAATGCGGGTATTTTTTGACTCCAAAGCTCAGGAAATCGAACAAATTTTCAGTGGTGGCCCATCAGTTCCTATTGCCGATCTTGTGGATACTTTAAACAGGGTTGCGCCCATGTATGCAGAAAATTGGAGGAAGATCCAATTCTAATGCATTCGGTTTTGATTGGAATGAAATTCTCTTGTATCTTTAGCTTCAAATCTATTATAATTTGCTAACTGCTTTATCTATTAAAAATTACGCCTTGATTGAAGATATCAAAATTGATCTTCAACAGGGGTTTACCATCATTACGGGCGAAACCGGTGCCGGGAAATCCATTATGCTTGGCGCGCTCGGACTTCTCCTGGGAAAACGGGCAGACTATAGCGCGATCCGGAATTCAAAAAATAAATGTGTCATTGAGGGAGTTTTTGATATTGCCAATTACAAACTCACCGATTTTTTTACTGCCGAAGATCTGGATTATGAAGACCAAACCATCATTCGTAGGGAAATTCTCGCTTCGGGTAAATCCAGGGCATTTATAAACGATACCCCCGTAACCCTTCCCACGCTTGTGAAATTGGGCGATTTTTTAATCGATATTCACGGGCAACACCAAACGCTGAGTTTAGGGGAAAACCAATATCAGTTTGAGATATTGGATACGCTCTCTAAAAATCACGATTCGTTACAGGAGTTTCAGGAAGGACTTAAAGATTATAAAAAACTACAACACAAATTGACGGTGTTAAAGGAAACTCAGGCATTGGCGATAAAAGAACACGATTACAATCTTTTTTTGCTAAAGGAACTTGAAGAAGCCCGTTTAAAGGAAGGCATGCTGGAGAACTTGGAGGAACGCCACGAAGAATTGAACAATGTTGAAACCCTTACAGAACATCTTGGACTTGCCTTTAACCAAATTCAGCAGGAAGAAATAGGCACAATTGCAGGCTTAAAACTGGTGCGTACCAATTTGTCTAAAATCGCGGGTTTTTCAGGAAATTACACGAGTTTGCAGGAGCGGGTGGAAAGCCTAATAATAGAATTGGACGATATTGCGCAGGAATTGGAAACCTCTTTAGAAAGGGTAGAGGCAAATCCTGAGGAGTTGGATGAGGTAAACGCCAAGCTTCAGGTAATCTATAATTTAAAAAAGAAACATTCGGCACATAGTATAGAAGAGTTATTGAGCATAAAAACTCAACTCGCCCAAAAGGTGGCTCTGACGGAAAATGCCGAAGCCGATCTGGAACAGCTAAATAAAGAGATTTTTGAGAAAAAAGTAAATTTGGGCCTTATTACCAAAAAAATACATGAGAATAGAGAGCAAACCATTCCCGGGCTTATTTCAGATGTTGAAAAAATAATATCCGATTTGGGAATGCCAAATGCCCGTCTTAAAATGGAGCTAAAATTCCGTGAAGAATTTTATTCGAATGGGCAGGATCAGCTTTTTTGGTATTTATCTGCCAATAAAGGCGGCGATTTTACGGAACTGAAAAAAGCGGCCTCAGGAGGAGAGTTATCCCGGATCATGCTTGCGGTTAAAAGCATTCTCGCTTCCAAAAGCAAATTGCCTACCATTATTTTTGATGAAATTGACACAGGCGTATCCGGTGATATTGCACAAAAAATGGGCGATATACTTTATAATATGGGGCAAACTATGCAGGTGATAGCCATTACGCACTTGCCTCAAATTGCCGGGAAAGGGAACAAACATTTTAAAATATTCAAGGAAGATGCTTCCGAAATTACCGTTACCAAGATCAAAGAACTTCAGCCCGAAGAGCGAATTGAGGAACTTGCGATGATGTTGGGAGGCAATACTTTGAGTAAATCGGCTATGGCTCATGCAAAAGCCTTACTTAATTAAATCAAGTTTGTATATTTGCAGGTTTAAAACAATTTTAAAAAAAAATCAATACACATGGCATACAATCTACTAAAAGGAAAAAGAGGGATCATTTTTGGCGCTTTGGACGAAAATTCTATCGCCTGGAAAACAGCGGAACAGGTGCATGCCGAAGGCGGAACATTTGTTTTGACAAATGCCCCAATTGCCTTGCGAATGGGAACCCTTAATAAACTTGCAGAAGCAACCAACTCACAAGTTATTCCTGCGGATGCGACAAGTATTGAGGATTTGGAAAAACTAGTAGAAAAAGCTACCGAAATTTTGGGAGGAAAGCTCGATTTTGTGCTGCATTCCATAGGGATGTCCATGAATGTGCGAAAAGGAAACCATTATACCAGCCAGAACTATGAATTCACTCAAAAAGGGTGGGATATTTCAGCGGTTTCTTTTCATAAAACCATGCAGGTGCTTTACAAAAAAGATGCGATGAATGAATGGGGTAGTATTGTAGCTCTTACGTATATGGCTTCTCAACGTGTATTTCCGGATTATAATGACATGGCCGACAATAAAGCCTACCTGGAATCTATCGCGCGTAGCTTTGGGTATTTCTTTGGAAAGGATAAAAAAGTTAGGGTTAACACGATCTCCCAATCACCAACTCCAACTACCGCCGGAATGGGCGTTAAAGGTTTTAACGGATTTATAGCCTATGCCGATAAAATGTCTCCGCTTGGAAATGCCACGGCTTTAGACTGTGCAAACTATACTGTTAGCTTATTTTCTGATTTGACAAAGCGCGTTACCCTTCAGAATTTATACAATGATGGCGGATTCTCAAATATGGGCGTTAGTATGGAAGTGATGGATGCCTTTATGAAAGGGGAAGAATAGCATAAAAAATGATCTTATAAAATTTGGCCCTGAATAATTCGGGGCTAAATTTTATAATTTAATACCGGTTTTTTTACAATGCAGATAAACTATTCATTTATTATTCCAGTTTTTAACAGGCCGGGGGAAATCAGGGAATTGTTGCAGAGTATGACAGAACTCCGGTGGGCAGGAACTTTTGAAATTGTTATTATTGAAGATGGTTCTACACTTTCTTCAGAAAAAGTGGTCAGGGAATTTCAGGGCAGGTTACAGATAAGTTATTATTTTAAACACAATTCCGGCCCGGGAGATTCAAGAAATTACGGAATGCGCAAAGCGAGGGGAAATTATTTTCTCATCTTGGATTCCGATGTGATCTTACCTCCCGATTATTTAAAAGAAGTCGATTCATTTTTATCTTTAAATTTTCACAATTGTTTTGGTGGGCCGGATGCTGCTCATCACAGTTTTTCCGATAAGCAAAAGGCAATTAACTACGCCATGACATCCTTCCTTACCACCGGCGGGATACGCGGCAGGAAACAAGCCTTAAATAAATTTCAGCCACGCAGTTTTAATATGGGACTTTCAAAAAAAGCCTTTGAAGTTTCCGGCGGGTTCAGAAATATAAATCCAGGGGAAGATCCTGATCTATCCCTGCGATTACTGAAACTGGGATTTGAAACTACCTTGATCCCCAATGCTGTTGTTTTTCATAAAAGGCGAATAAATTGGAAGAAATTTTACAGGCAGGTTCATAAATTTGGGTTGGTACGGCCCATTTTGAACCTTTGGCATCCCGGATCGGGAAAAATAACGTATTGGTTCCCCAGCTTGTTTTTGATTGGTCTTCTATTTGCAATAGTATTATTCCTACTAGGCGTTTCCATTTTCTTATTGTGCTATTTGTTCTATTTTATAATAGTTGGATTGGACGCCGGTATAAAAAACAGAAGTTTAAATATTGGTTTAGCAGCTATTATTGCTACTTTTATTCAATTCTCAGGATACGGCTACGGATTTTTAAGATCTATATGGAAATTGAGATTCTTAAAGATGGAACCAGAAACCGCTTTTCCGAAGTTATTTTTTAACAATGCAAGACAAAAAAAAGCAAAATAAGCACTGGATAAAAAAGGGGCCTTTAAAAACATTTTTATTCTTTTTGGGGTTTTCCACCGTTATTTGGGTCTTTGTTCAATTTTCCAAACAATATACTACAGTAATAGAGCTGCCGGTAAGCTATATTAACCTTCCAAAAGATAAAATTCTTCTGGAAAATTCCCCAAAATATTTAGATCTGAGGATTCGGGATAAAGGTTTTAATATTGCTATTTATAAGTTTTTTCCGAGGGAATTAAAGATAGATCTAAGTGATGCCGAGCCTTTGGATGAACAATTAGTTTACAATCTGGAACTTCATAAAACGGCTATTTTTTCACAGTTAAGAATAGACTATGAAAATGCCGGTTTTCTTCAGGAAAACCTGAAAATTGATTTTCAACAGCGCGCGGTCAAAAAGGTTCCTATTAATTCCAAAATAAATTTAGGCTTTTCTGTGGGGTATTCAGCATTGGATAAAATTAAACTTCAACCGGATTCAATCACAGTAAGCGGCCCTGAAAATATTTTGGATACTTTACGGCAGGTCAACACAAAGGCGCTAAAAATTGGCAATATCAATAAAGACATAGAAGGCAGAATAAAACTGGATAGAACAAATCTCGGTACGGTTACTTTTTATCAGGATGAAGTGAGCTATTCCCTTCGTACGGATAAGTTTACCGAAGGAAAAGTTGAAATTCCTATCGAGATGATAAACGTGCCTGAAAAAATGAATGTGGTTATTTTTCCAAAAGAGGTAATTGTATATTATCAGGTAAGTTTAAGCGAATTTGACAAGGTGAAACCCTCAAATTTCAAGGTGATCGTGGACTTCAAGAATTCTGTGGACAGTGATGGGTATCTTTTGGCCCAGATTGTAGAAAAACCCGATATTGTAAATAATCTTCGATTAAACGAAAATAAAATTCAATTTGTAATTAAAAGATAAAAAAATTCAAAATTCAAAGTTCAAAATTCAAAATATCTCAATACTAACATCTCATATCTAATATCTCATTTCTAAAATCTAAGAATGAAAGTAATTGGTCTTACCGGCGGGATGGGAAGTGGTAAAACCACTGTGGCCAATTTTTTTAAAGAATTGGGCATTCCTGTTTATATTGCCGATGATGCTGCAAAAACTTTGATGAATACTTCTGCTGAAGTGAAATCCAAGATAATTGATCTTCTTGGTGAAAAAGCTTATCCGGATGGTGTTTTAGACCGAAAATATGTTGCTGCACAAGTATTTAATTCCGCAGAAAAATTAGAAAAACTCAACTCTATAGTTCATCCTGCCGTGGCAACTGATTTTGAAAATTGGAAAAATTGGAAAAATTCGCCTTATGTGATCTATGAAGCGGCAATTTTATTTGAAAAAGGAGGATACAAAAAATGCGATGCGGTTATTCTGGTAACCGCGCCCTTTGAAGAAAGGATCAAACGCCTTAAAAGCCGCGACAAAAGTTCTGAAGAAGATATTGAAGCGAGAATGAAGCACCAATGGAGTGATTCAAAAAAAAGAAAACTCGCCGATTTCCATATAAATAATTTAAATTTGCAGAATACCAGGGAACAAGTAAGAAAATTTCACGAAATTATCTTAATACCTGATAAAAATTAAACTTTGTTTTGTTAACATTTGGTTAAATTGTCAAGCCTCTAAATGTTAAAATATTACTTTTGTTGCATGAATAAAAAGTTATTCCTCCTTCTAATCCTGCTAATGAGTTTATCACTAATTGGGATAATTTTTGTGCAGGGGTATTGGATAAAAACTGCTGTAGACGATAAGGAAGAACAGTTTTCATATAATGTAAAACAGGTTTTGATAAGCGTATCAAAGGAGCTTCAAAATCAGGAACTTGAAAATTTCTGGTTTGAGTTTGAAGGCGGGGACAACTCTGCCTTGGCTTTAACCGAGGCAAGCCTGATGGACTATTTTCAACTGAATAAAAACAAGTTTAATAATAACGAGAGTTTAATGATGGAAGGAATTCTTGAGGAAGACTATAAAATTTCCTCAGATTTTTTAATTTCTGCCCAAGACAGTATTCAGTTTTCAAAACTTATCAATAAAAAGGTGACCGATATTTTTAAACGCAATAAAATTGGATCAAATCAGCTTACTCCAGAGCAGCGCATTGAGCGACTGATGCGAATGAAAGAAGTTGAAAAGGATATGTTGCGTTCTTATATTTCTGAATACACCGCCCGTATTCCCATACATAAAAGGCTTTCAGAAGATAATGTGAAAACTTTGCTCACCCGTGAACTAAAAAATTACAATTTAAAAACCGATTTTGAATTTGGAGTATTTAGCAACTCACTGGCAACCAAGATGCATTCCAGCAATTTCTCTCTGGATTTTCCCGCAACTTATTCGGTGCCGTTATTTGTGGATACGGCTGGCACCAGCAACTATCAGTTATTGGTGAATTTTACCGGGAAGAAAAAAGTAGTGTTGTCCTCGGTAATCCTGATGGCTACACTCTCCATTATTTTTACGCTTATTATCGTGATCGCTTATTCCAGTGCTTTAACCCAATTGATCAAGCAACGGCAGATCTCACAAATCAAAACCGATTTCATCAATAATATGACGCACGAGTTTAAAAC
>JAENXB010000396.1 GCA_016649785.1 Flavobacteriaceae bacterium | reverse complement strand
CTCACAGGTTTTGAAAACCTGTGAGGTTTTTTTGTTTAAAGTGAGGTTTTTTCTAAAACCGCAACTCCACCCATACCGGCAAATGGTCTGAAGGATATTTTAGATCCCTGGAATCACTTAAAACCGCATATTTTAAAACTTCAGGATTGCCTTTACTGATGAAAATATAATCAATTCGACGGGTTACCGGCTCCAGGAAGTTATAGCCATTGAAGGTGCCCTCAGGGCCAAAAACTACATTTTTGCTAACACTCTTGCTATCATTCATTTTTTTGGAAAGTAATTGAATGGCTTTAGTTTCTGGTTCCAGGTTAAAGTCGCCCATTAAAATTACAGGAATATTAGCAGTGTTTAATTTTCCGATTTTTGCCAGAATCAAATTTGCGCTTTCTTCACGGGCCTTATCACCTATATGGTCAAAATGTGTATTAAAAACCCTCAATTTTTGTTTGGAAGTTTTATTTTCAAGTAAGGCAAAAGTACATATACGGGGCAAAGCTGCATCCCAACCTACCGAGATTTTCTCAGGGGTTTCCGAAAGCCAAAAAGTGTCCTCTTCCAACACCTTAAACTGATTGGCGTCATAAAACAACGCACTGAATTCTCCCTTGTTTATACCATCTTCACGCCCAACTCCTACATAATTGTAATTCGGTAAATTCTCTTTCAAATGTACAAGTTGTTCCAGCAATGCTTCCTGCACTCCAAAGATATCCGGCTCGTAAAACCTTATTTGATTAGTGAGATGATCCTTCCTTTTCGACCAACTATTTTCACCGTCATTCTCATTGGCATATTTAATATTGTAGGTCATCACCTCAATGTTTTGGGCACATGCTCCCCCTGAAAAGATCAATACAAAACTTAAAATTGAAATTATTTTTATCATCAGCTTATTAATTTAATTCTCCATTCACAAATTCCTGTAAATATTTGAACCGCCCGGTTAATTTGCCATTTTCGGTCATTTTTGCCCTTTTTAGAATTCCGTCCTTGTCCCCATTAAAGAATGCCGGGATTACGTGTTTCATGAACATATCTCCAAAACCTTCACTGGCATCTTTTGGAAGTTCACAGGGAAGATTATCCACCGCCATTACCGTGATGGCTCCTTTTTCACGAAAATCCACTTCGGTACCGGTTTCAGGATCGTAACCGTATAAAGGTTCTGCAATTGTGGAAGGCCGGATGGTACTGGCAATTGGCACGTTGATATCGCAGGAAATATCGGCTATCAATTTTATCTTAAATTCGGG
>JAENXB010000405.1 GCA_016649785.1 Flavobacteriaceae bacterium | reverse complement strand
TCTTAGATTTATTAATGACAAGAAATTAATAACATTTTTAAAATAGAAAGTGAAATAGTCGGAGGTTTAGTAGGAGGAGCGAAATATAAATTCATTGTGGTCTTTGACTGAATAAAAGTAGATCTGCCTATTTTTAATAATATACTTTTGAGTAAGGAAGGCATGAAGCCCGGAACAAAGATAAAAAGCTGATTCAACATCAGCATTTAAATTAAACGTCTGTACCTGAGGCTGTATAAAAGATTTGCCAAGTTTAATCAATTCCCATCTTTATTTGCTTTTTTACCCTTGCAGATAGAGCGAACCTCTCTATAAATCTTTTTATAATTTTCATTAATTTCTTCCTCTGAAAAAAATTGTGTGATATCAGGTAGTTTTCGTTCAATTTTCTGCTGTTTAAATTGAACTTTTTTATCAATTCCATCGGCATAAGTGACAAATTCTCCCGGTTTTAAGCTAAAAAAAACATTAGCCCTAATTTTAGAAACCTCTTTTTCTCCCGTAGATATTTTTGTGTCGAAGTCCAGGCCGGTTCCCCGCATGACTGTTTTTGTTTCATCTTTTATGATTTCGAAAAAACGTTCGTAATAGCGTGCGGTGTCGGGATCATTTACTTTTCCGAAGAACTGATAGGAGAGATTGCTTAAAATTGCCTTACTGGCTTTGTCCCCGTACATCATATCGTTCTGAATTTTATCCTGCATCACATATACCGTGGCTATATCATAACTCCTAAGTGTGGCCGGGATGCGATGCATATTCAATAACCTTATGGTTGGAGCTTCTTCAATTAGCAGAAAAGATGATCTGGAATGCCTTACGCTCATTTGCTTTACAATGGTATGCATTACAGTGGCGATGACAGGGGAATATGCGGAGTCGTATTTTGGATTATTTATCAATGAAATCACAGCCGGGTTCTCGGGATTATTAATGTTCAGGGGAATATCATCTGCAGCCAGCGCCATAAAAATACGTTTGCTGCTGATCTTCATTAGTGCTGTAGAAAGAGTGCTCTTAACACCGGCAGTTTGTCTTTCGGAATCCTTCCCGCTAATAAAGGCATCTGCGAAGGCCCGGGAAGTCTGGTTGGATTTCAAAAAATCGATAAGCTCATCAGTATCCAGGTATTGGTAAATTGCAATCAGATGAGGGAGGGTGCAATATT
>JAENXB010000048.1 GCA_016649785.1 Flavobacteriaceae bacterium | reverse complement strand
TTTTACCGCTTTTATCAAGACAGGATTTCATTGCATTTGGAACATGAGTAAGTGCCGATTCATAAAGTTTGCGTCCGTTCATCTTAATGTATCGGGTATTATCATTGTCTTCGGCCCGGTTTGATTTTCCAAAATATATATGGTGAGCCTCCTGATAAGCGTAAGTTGCCGATTCATGAGATAGAATACCGCCTTCCTGTTCTGTAACTTCAAGAACCGCAGCTCCTGCTCCATCAGAAAATATCATGGAATCCCTGTCATGTATATCTACAACCCTTGAAAGCGCTTCAGCACCAATTACAAGGCACTTTTTTGCCATTCCACATTTCATAAATGCCTGTGCCTGTATAACGGCTTCTATCCAACCCGGACAGCCAAAAAGAACATCATAGGCTACACACTTTGGGTTTTTTATGCGCAAATTATGTTTTACACGGGTTGCCAGGCTAGGTACAGTATCACTTTGAACACTGCCATGCTTGATATCTCCGTAGTTATGTGCTACAATTAGATAATCCAAGGTTTCCGGATCTATTCCGGCGTTTTCAATTGCCTTCTGTGCTGCAACGGTTGCCATATCCGAAGTATCTAAATTTTCTTCCAGATATCTGCGTTCTTCAATTCCTGTAATCGCCTTAAATTTTTCAATAGTTATCTCGTTGGCCTGAGGAAAACCTGAGCCATCTGTATTTAGGAATTCATACTTCAAAAAGTCGGAATTTTTTCTTTTTAAATTAGGAATAAAACTTCCTAAACCTGTGATTTTTATGCTCATTTGAACGAGGTATTTTTTTGATAATTTTAACTAAAATAATAAAAGCAATTTAAGTATCGTACAAGGAACTGAATTATTTCAGTCAATTTATGATATTGATATTTTTAAAAATATTTTTGTATTAAAATCGCATTTAAACTAACATATTTTATTAAAAAGCCAAAGGCAGACTTCCCGGACTGCCTTTGGCTAATTTATTTGTATTAAGCCTCCAGATATTCCTCAATAGGATTGCAGGTGCAAATTAAATTTCGATCACCAAAAGCATCATCTGTCCGTCTTACGGTAGGCCAGAATTTATTGTCGGCAACAAAATCTAATGGAAATGCAGCCTGTTCGCGGGTATATTTGAATTCCCAGGTATCTGCGGTAAGCATAGCCATGGTATGCGGTGCGTTTTTAAGGATATTGCTCTCATCCTTAGTGGAAGATTCATCAATTTCCTTACGAATAGAGATCAACGCATCGCAAAACCGGTCGAGTTCAGCCTTGCTTTCGCTTTCGGTAGGCTCGATCATCAAAGTCCCTCCAACGGGGAAGGATACTGTTGGGGCGTGGAAACCATAATCCATCAAGCGTTTTGCGATATCTCCCACTTCAATTCCATTGCTTTTAAAAGGGCGGCAATCTACAATAATTTCGTGAGCAGCCCTTCCCCGTTCTCCGGAAAACAAAGTTTGATAATCGTTTTTCAAACGACCTTTTATATAATTGGCGTTTAAGATAGCATATTCGGTTGCTTTTTGTAAACCTTTGCCACCCAACATTGTAATGTAGCCATAAGATATTATACAAACCAAAGCAGAACCCCATGGCGCTGATGAAACAGCGGTAATTGCTTTTTCTCCTCCTGTTTTAATAACGGGATTTCCGGGTAAAAACGGGAGTAATTGTTTTGCAACACAAATAGGCCCTACGCCAGGTCCACCGCCACCGTGAGGAATAGCAAAGGTTTTGTGCAGGTTAAGGTGGCAAACATCGGCGCCAATTGTACCGGGATTGGTCAAACCAACCTGTGCATTCATATTGGCTCCGTCCATATATACCTGCCCGCCATTCTCGTGGATTAGCTGGGTTATTTCCCGGATAGCCGATTCAAATACTCCGTGAGTAGAAGGATAGGTCACCATAAGCGCAGCTAAATTATCCTTGTGTTTTAGTGCTTTTTCCCTTAGATCTTCCAAATCTATATTTCCTTCTTTTGTAGATTTGGTCACAACCACTTTCATTCCTGCCATAACTGCCGATGCGGGATTTGTGCCGTGAGCGGAAGAAGGGATCAAACAAATATTTCGATGTGATTCTCCTCTTGATTCGTGGTAAGCACGAATTACCATCAAACCAGCGTATTCTCCCTGTGCCCCTGAATTAGGTTGAAGTGAGGTGCCTGCAAATCCTGTAATTTCTGTGAGCTGATCTTCCAAACGTTTTAGAACAATTTGGTAACCTTCAGCTTGTTCCACCGGAACAAACGGGTGAATGTTGCCCCACTGCGGATTGCTCAAGGGAAGCATTTCCGAAGCGGCATTCAGCTTCATGGTGCAGGAACCCAATGCGATCATCGAATGGTTCAATGATAAATCTTTTCGCTCCAGTTTCTTAATATAGCGCATCATTTCAGTTTCTGAATGATAGGAATTAAAGACTTCATGGGTCAAAAATTCTTTTTTCCTTTTAATTTCTGAAGGAATCGCGTTTCCATCTGCCAGATTTTCAATAGCATCAACCTTTTTGCCTGTAACTTTAGAAAAGAGTTCGGTTATTTTATTTAAATCTGATATAGTCGTGGTCTCATTCAATGAGATCACGACTGTATCAGCATCGGGATAATAGAAATTGATCTTATTTTTTTCTGACAGATCTTTTACAACCGAAGCATTTGCTGTGATTTTTAATGTGTCAAAATAAGAAGAATTCAATTGGTTAAACCCTAACTCTTCCAGTTTTTTTGCAAGACTGACTGCGGAGCGGTGAACTGTATCAGCAATATAATGAAGGCCTTTAGGACCGTGATATACAGCGTACATTCCAGCCATAACAGCAAGTAATACCTGTGCGGTACAAATATTTGAAGTTGCTTTGTCGCGTTTAATATGTTGCTCCCGTGTTTGCAAAGCCATCCTCAAAGCACGGTTGCCATTCAAATCTTTGGTAATACCAATAATTCTTCCGGGAAGACTGCGCTTGTACTCATCTTTAGTGGCAAAATAAGCTGCGTGTGGGCCACCGTAACCTAAGGGAATCCCAAAGCGTTGCGTGGTTCCAACTACTACATCTACTCCCAGTTCTCCCGGGGCCTGTAATTTTACTAAACTTAAAAGATCTGCAGCGGCAACTACTTTTATTTCTGAAGCTTTACAATTTGAAACAAAATTGGCATAGTTAAAAACCTGTCCTGTTTTTCCGGGATATTGAATAATTGCTCCAAAATAAGTTTTTGAAAAATCAAATTTGGTATGATCTCCAATGGTCAATTGAATTTCCAAAGGAATTGCACGGGTTTTTAGTAAAGAAATGGTTTGTGGTAGTACTTCTTCAGAAACAAAAAACCTGTTAATATCATTTTTCTTCTGATCGCGCTCTCTTACGGCAAATAAAAGGGCCATCGCTTCTGCAGCGGCGGTAGATTCATCTAAAAGGGAAGAATTGGCAATTTCCATCCCGGTAAGATCACTCACCATGGTTTGGAAATTTAACAAAGCTTCCAGTCTGCCTTGCGACACTTCGGCCTGATAAGGAGTGTAGGCAGTGTACCATCCCGGGTTTTCCAAAATATTACGCTGAATTACCGCGGGCATAATAGCCTGATGGTATCCTAAACCAATATAAGTTTTAAAAACCTTATTTTTGGATGCTAACTCACCTATATGCTCGGCATATTCATTTTCGCTAAGGGCTGGAGGAAGGTTTAACGGATTTTTTAACCTGATATCATCTGGAATTGTTTCGTAAATTAACTGTTCTAAATTATTGACACCTACGGTAGAAAGCATTTCAGAAAGGTCACTTTCTTTAGGGCCAATATGTCTGTGTGCAAAGGAATCGGTTCTCATTAAAATATAGTTTTGTTTTGCGCTGCAAAATTACATATTTTAAACTTGAATTTTGCTATTTAAAAGCTTAGGTATGTGGAGATTTTACAGGGATATTTAAGGGGTTATTCGGAAAATAGATCAAAGCAATGCGAGGTTTTAAAAATATATTTAAATTTTATATAAATGTCAGTTTTCATGTTGCACTGGCAGTGGTTTGCTTAACGGATATTACCATTCAGAATTTTGATGTCCCCAGAAATTACAAGCTTCTTCTTTTTATTTTTTTAGCAACCATCACCGGATATAATTTTGTGAAATATGCGGGAATTGCAAAACTGCAGCATTTAAGCCTGGCAAAAAATCTGCGGCAAATTCAAATTTTATCTTTTATCGCCTTTACAGGATTGGTTTTTTTGACCTTTTTTCAATCTGTTTCAGTTTTACTCTTTTCTACAATATTGGGTCTATTTACACTTTTGTATGCATTGCCTTTGTTTGGAAATAATACAAATCTTAGAGGTTTAACCGGATTAAAAATTTTTGTGATCGCCTTTGTCTGGGCCGGGGTTACTGTTTTGTTGCCATTGGCAGATCAAATAAATCTTTGGAAATGGGATGTTGTCGTGGTGTTTTTACAACGGTTTTTCCTTGTTTTGGCACTTATTCTGCCATTTGAGATCAGGGATCTGCGGTTTGATTTGGCTCAATTGGGAACAATTCCCCAGAAGTTTGGTGTGCGGGGAACCAGGATTGTAGGCCTGATGTTAATTTGCGTTTTTGTTTTGCTTGAGTTTTTTAAACATCAAACTTCAAAAGCAAATTCAATCAGTTTGATTTTTGTGGGAATCCTGCTAAGCATCCTCATTAGGTATTCTACCACCAGGCAGACCAAATATTATGCATCTTTTTGGGTAGAAAGTGTACCTATTCTTTGGTGGTTGTTTTTTACCTTTCTAATGGAAATTACTTAGATATTTCCTTTTCTATGGTTTCCTTCCACATCTTCTTCTCCTCTTCAGGACAGGGTTTAAGATTGGATTTCTCTATCAATTTGGTGAGTTTTGTATTGTTGGATGCGTATTTACGACAAGGCTTACAAATGGCCAGATGCAATAACATTTTAATTTTTTCCAAAAAGGAAGCTTCATCGTATTGCTTTTTGTCACAGCAATATCCTGCTTCGGCACAATCAGGTAATAGCGATCTTTTCTTATTCATTTTGAAACCAGTTTTTTTCCAGACATTGGGCAAGCGTAGTCCTCGCTCTATGTATAATAACCCAAAGATTAGACGGAGTGATATTGAACTCATTACAAATGGTATCTGTATCAACATCATCTATTGTTTTCATTTTGAATATTTTGGCCTGTTTTTTGGTTAAATTTTCCATACAATTCAGGATCGCAAGCCCCAATTCTTCATTTTCCATTATATCTTCAGCCGTTTTGTCAAACCTGTCAGGGGCTTGTTCCTCCAGCCAATCCCCTTCATTTGAGTCTTCTTTATAATTGATTTTAACTTCGGCACGGCCTTTATTAGAATTGACCTTACGATATTGGTCGATTATTTTTCTTTTTAAGATGGAAATCAACCAGGTGCGCTCCGAGGCTTCTCCCTTAAAATTCTTCATGGATTTTAACCCGGCTAAAAATGTTTCCGAAATTATATCATTTGCCAGTTCCCGGTCATTTACCCTTGCAATGGTATAATTGAACAGATAATCTGAATATTTATCCACCCATTTTGTAGGGTCGATTTTGTTTATGGACATAGGCGATTAACATAATATATTCAAAAATAGCAAAAAGAATATATGAAACATTCATATTTGGGATAAGATTTTGCCAGTTGAATTTTGCATTGACAAAAGCAATCTTATTTTTTAATAAGCCCGGCCCTTTTTAGCAAAGCATCCGGCTTTGGTTCTTGTCCCCGAAATCGCTTGTAAAGTATCATTGGATGTTCTGTTCCTCCTTTGGAGAGCACATGTTCTTTAAATTTTTGAGCGATTTCTCGGCTAAAAACACCGTATTCCATAAAATATTCAAACGTTTCTGCATCCAAAACTTCTGCCCATTTATAAGAATAATAACCGGCAGAATAACCTCCCTGAAATATATGTGAAAAGGAAGTGCTCATGCAGTTTTCAGGTACATCCGGATATAATTTTGTCGGTTCAAAAGCTTCGGCTTCATGGGTTTTTACATCTTTTATGCCGGTTGGGTCAATTCCGTGCCAACTCATATCCAACATTCCAAAACTTATTTGCCTAAGTGTGGACATGCCTTCGTGAAAATTCGCCGCTTTTTTTATTTTATCTATTAATTCCTGCGGAATAACCTCTCCGGTTTTATAATGTTTGGCAAATAACTGAAGTGCTTCCGGCTCGTAACACCAGTTTTCCAAAACCTGGCTTGGCAATTCCACGAAATCCCAGTAAACGCTGGTTCCAGATAAACTCGGATAGGTAGTGTCTGCGAGCATCCCATGCAGGGCGTGGCCGAATTCGTGAAATAAAGTGGTCACCTCATTAAAAGTTAACAGCGATGGAGTTTTTTTTGTGGGTTTGGTGAAATTGCAAACTATAGAAATATGCGGACGCAAATTTTCGCCTTTTTTTATTTCCTGAGATTTGTAAACCGTCATCCACGCGCCATCCCTTTTACCCGGTCTAGGATGAAAATCGGCATAAAAAAGAGCTATTTCGTTGTCATTTTCATCGGTGACATTATAGGTTTTTACATCCGGATGGTATTTATCCACATCAAAAACCTCTTTAAAATTAAGATCATATAACTTATTGGCTACTGTAAAAACCCCGTTAATTACATTGTCAAGTTGAAAATAAGGTTTCAGCTTTTCATCGTCAAGGTCAAATAATTTTTGTTTTAATTTCTCTCCATAATAAGCGGCATCCCATTTTTCCAATCGGTCAATCTTGTCCAATTCCTTAGCGAAATTTTCAAGTTCGTTAAATTCCCGTTCAGCGGCGGGTTTTGCTTTTTCCAATAATTCTTCAAGAAATACAGCAACTTTTTCAGGGGTTTCTGCCATTCGTTCTTCCAGAACAAAAGCAGCATGTGTTGGGAAGCCAAGTAAGTTGGCTCTTTGATATCTCAAATTGGCCATTTTAAGCACGTTTTCCTGGTTGTCCAATTCGTCATTATGAAAACATTTTGCCCCAAAGGCCAACGCCATCTTTTTGCGTAATTCCCTGTTTTTGGCATATTGCATAAATGGAATATAACTTGGATATTCCAATGTAAAAACCCAACCGTCTTTATTCTTTTCTTTAGCCACCTCTTTTGCGGCAGATGCAACAGTCTTTGGCAGGCCTTCGATATTTTCCTTATCAGTTAAATGAAGTTCGAACCTGTTGGTTTCTGCCAGGACATTTTCGCCGAAATTTAAACCCAAAGTAGATAATTGCTTGTCTATTTCCCTTAGCTGATCTTTTTTTCCGTCAGAAAGATTGGCGCCATTTCTTGAGAAAGCTTTGTATTTCTGGTCTAAAAGCGTGGCCTGTTCGGTATTGAGTTCTAAAGAAATCCTATTTTGATAAATAGTATTTACCCTATTAAAGAGTTCTTTGTTGAGGATGATGTCATTTTTAAATTCTGAAAGCAGGGGTGAAACCTCCTGTGCAATTTTTTGGATCTCATCATTGGTTTCAGCCGAATTCAAATTGAAAAATATACTGGTGACACGGTCCAACTGATTTCCGGAAAACTCCAATGCTTCAATGGTATTCTCAAAAGTGGGCGCCTCATTTGATGTTGTGATTTCCAGAATTTCTTCTTTTGCCAGTTCGATGGCTTTTAAAATGGCCGGTTTAAAATGCTCATTTTTTATTTTTGAAAAGGGAGCCGTATTAAAAGTTTGTAGTAATGGATTTTCGGTCTTCATTGTAATCATTGTGTTTTTTAAATTTTAAGGAAGTAAATTATCGAAATTTTTAGTTGTTGATTGGATATCCTTTAAATATTAACGTATATTTAGTTTTTATTTTAAAATTCAGGAATAAAAATATTAGTAGTCGCTTTTAGGTTTTGATTAATATATTTAGAATGGTTAATAAATAATATTTTTTCGAGAAAAGCTCTACTCTTAGAAAGCCACGTTCTGCGTGGCTTTTTTATTTTTTGAGCTCTTTGGCCCCATCAATTACCTTTTGTTTTAAGCCTTCTTTGTAAGCCAGTACTTTATCCTGCATTGACTTATCTGTAGCTCCAATAATTTGGGCCGCAAGGATTCCTGCATTTTTAGATCCGTTTAAAGCAACGGTTGCTACGGGTACACCACCGGGCATTTGTAATATTGACAATACCGAATCCCAACCATCTATGGAATTGCTGGATTTTACAGGAACTCCAATAACCGGTAAAGGAGATAAGGAAGCGATCATTCCGGGTAAATGCGCCGCTCCTCCGGCTCCGGCAATAATAACATTTATTCCTCGCGTATGAGCGTTTTTACCGTATTCAAATAATTTTTCGGGGGTGCGATGTGCCGATACGATATCAACCTCCACTTCTATATCAAATCCCTTTAAAATATCTATGGCATCCTGCATCACCGGCAAATCGCTGGTACTTCCCATTATTACTGCTACTTTACTCATTGTTTCAAGTGTTTTTTAACTAAACCTCACGGGTTTTTAAAACCTGTGAGGTTTAGCTGTCTATTTTATACTTATTACCTTAATGGTTTTTTTAACTTTTTCGGCAATTTCATGGGCCACCTTCAAATCTTTATTTATAATGGTAATATGCCCCATTTTTCTAAATGGACGGGTGGTTTTTTTGCCGTAAATGTGAGGTGTGACTCCGGGCATTTGTAAAATTTTTTCAATATTTTGGTATATAGCCGGGCCTGTATAATTTTCCTCTCCAGCCAGGTTTAACATTATCGCGCCCACTTTACTTTCGGTATTTCCTAAAGGTAAATCCAGAACAGCCCGAAGATGCTGCTCAAATTGGTTGGTATAGCTCGCTTCTATGGTGAAATGGCCGCTGTTATGAGGTCTTGGAGCTACTTCGTTTACCAGGATATCATCATCTTTAGTTTGGAACATTTCTACTGCCAGTAGTCCCACATGCTGAAATGCTTCTGAGACCGTTTCTGCAAGCTTTCGGGCTTTTTGTGCAACAGCGTCATCAATCCTGGCGGGGCAAATAACATATTCCACCTGGTTTGAGAGAGGATGAAATTCCATTTCAACCACAGGGTAAGTACGCATTTCGCCTGAAGGGTTTCGGGCAACAATTACCGCAAGTTCATTTTTAAAAGGGATCATATCTTCGGCAATGCAGGCTCCTTCCGGGATTTCCTGTAAATCTTTCTGCGATCTTAAAACCATAACGCCTCTGCCGTCATATCCACCTGTAGCGCTTTTCCAAACCAATGGCAACTTCAACTTAGCTTCATTTAAAGCATTTAAAAATTCGGCCTTAGATTTAAAAGCAGAAAATGTGGCCGTTGGAATATTATTATCGGTAAAAAACTTTTTTTGAATGCTCTTATCCTGAATTTTCTCCAAAGTTTTTGAAGATGGATATACTTTTATGCCTTCCGATTCCAGTTGCTTAAGCGCTAATACATTTACCGATTCAATTTCAAAAGTAAGTACATCTACTTTTCTTCCAAAATTAAGCACTGTTTTATAATCCATCAAGTCTCCTTGCTGAAAATAATTGGAAGAGATTTTACAGGGAGCTTCATCACTGGGATCCATTACAAAAGCCTGAACATCGTACTTTCGGGTTTCGTAAAGCAGCATTTTGCCAAGCTGGCCGCCACCTAAGATGCCTAATTTAAAATCTGAAGAAAAATAGTTGACCATAACTTTCAGTATATTTAAGCAAAAATAATTTTTTAAGATGGATTGAACGAAGATTTCCCAATAAATCAATCGATTTGTTCCAACGGCGAATTGTTTAGAAACCTTATCTTTGCTCTCTTAAAATAAAAAGTATTGATTCAATTACACGATTTAAGATTCGAGCCCTTTATTTCAGAAGAAAGGTTAACAGCCTCAATAGATAAAGTTTCAGAACAAATTAATAGAGATTATAAGGATAAAACCCCTGTTTTTCTGGGTATCCTGAATGGGGCTTTTATGTTTGCTTCAGAGATCATTAAAAGATTTGAAGGAGATTGTGAGGTAGCTTTTGTGAAATTGGGATCTTATGAAGGTACTTCTACCACAGGAAAGGTGGATACCATGATGGGATTGAACATGTCATTGGATAACAGGCATGTAATCGTGATTGAAGATATTGTAGATACAGGTAATACCCTGGCTGCAATTGACCTGATATTAAATGGTAAAAATGTAGCTGATTATAAAACGGTAACCCTCTTTTTTAAACCTGAAGCCTACCAAAAAGGATATAATGTAGACTATATTGGGCTTGAAATACCAAATGATTTTATCGTTGGGTATGGGTTGGATTACAATGGCCTTGGCCGAAATTTAACCCAGGTATATAAACTTAAAAAACAAGACATGAAAAATTTGGTATTATTTGGACCTCCGGGTGCGGGGAAAGGAACTCAGGCTGACGTTTTAAAAGTTAAATACAATCTTGTACATATTTCTACAGGGGATGTTTTTAGGTATAACATTAAAAATCAGACTGAACTTGGGCTGCACGCAAAATCTTTTATGGATAAAGGCCAATTAGTGCCGGACGATGTAACTATTAAGATGTTGGGAGCAGAATTGGATAAAAATCCCGCTGCTAATGGTTTTATTTTTGACGGTTTTCCGAGAACTGCGGCTCAAGCCGAAGCTTTGTCTGATTTGTTGGCTGAAAAAAATACCGATGTGACCGCGATGATCGCTTTAGAAGTTGATGATGAGGTTTTGGTAGAACGATTGTTGGAACGCGGAAAAACATCAGGCAGGCCTGATGATGCCGATGAAGCCATCATCCGTAACAGGATTGAGGTTTATTACGATGAAACCTCTATTTTAAAGGATTTTTACGAAAAGCAGGGGAAATATTATGGTGTTACAGGTGTTGGTTCCATAGAAGAGATCACCGGGCGTATCAGTAAGGTGATCGATTCATTATAAATGGATTTTTTCGGCTAAATTAAGCTGTAAATTTAATGCTGTTATAAAATTTTGTCGATTACGGACTTTTGTGGTTCGAAATTTGGTAAAATATTAATAATTAAGAAGTTCGTTTTTCTTTAAACGATAAAAGAATAGGATAGAAATGACTGAAGGAAATTTTGTTGATTATGTGAAGATGCATATATCATCTGGAAAAGGAGGGCAGGGATCTGCCCATTTGCGAAGGGAAAAATATATAGCTAAAGGTGGTCCGGATGGCGGAGATGGCGGTCGTGGCGGGCATATAATTATGAAAGGAAATAAAAACCTTTGGACTTTATTGCATTTAAAATTTAAACGGCATATCAAAGCCGATCACGGTTTACACGGTAGTAAGCAACGTAGTACCGGTGCCGATGGTGCCGATCAATATATTGAAGTCCCGTTGGGAACGGTAATTCGCGATACCGAAACCCAGGAAGTCATTTATGAAGTTACCGATGATGGACAGGAAGTTATTATTGCCGAAGGCGGTAAAGGCGGACAGGGAAACTGGCATTTTAAATCCTCTACAAATCAAACTCCGCGCTATGCCCAACCAGGGATGGACGGACTGGAATTTGATATTACTTTAGAACTTAAGTTATTGGCAGATGTTGGATTGGTTGGATTCCCAAACGCGGGAAAATCCACCTTGCTATCTGTAATTACAGCTGCAAAACCTAAAATTGCCGATTATGAGTTTACCACATTAAAGCCTAATCTTGGAATTGTAGAGTATCGCGAATATAAAACATTCGTAGTTGCCGATATTCCCGGAATAATTGAAGGTGCTGCAGAAGGTAAGGGAATTGGTCATAGGTTTTTGCGCCATATCGAACGAAATTCTACCCTGTTATTTTTAATTCCTGCGGATGCACCGGATATTGTAAAACAATATGAAATTTTGCTTGATGAACTAAGACGCTATAACCCGGAATTATTGGATAAGGAAAGGCTTGTCGCGATCTCCAAATGCGATATGCTGGATGAGGAATTGAAAGCTGAATTAAAAGTTGTTCTGGATAAAAATTTAGAAGCGCCATATTTATTTATTTCGGCGGTTGCAAATCAGGGTTTAATTGAATTAAACGATAAACTTTGGGAAATGTTGAATAAAGTTCCTGTTTAAATATTGTTAATCAGGATTTTCGTGGACTGATTTTTACTTAACTTTAATAAAAATCTCAGTATGTCCATCTATAAAAGATTATAAATAACCTGGTCCGAAAGTAATTGGAACAGGTTTTTTTATATAGGACTAATATTGTTGAGGTTCAAAATTATAAACCGATGAAAATTTTCAAATCTCTCTGCCTTTTTTTATTAATTGCTTCCTGCAATGCGCCACAGGCGGTTTACGATTATGACCAGAAAGTGCAATTTGTTGGGATCGACACCTATCAAATTTATCCCAATCTGGTTTCAAGATTAAGTCATTTAGATGAACAGCGCCTTTTGTCCATTTTAACTTCCCAAATGGCAGCAAAAGGATTTACAACTGCTGAAAGTCCTGATATATATGTGAATTTTTATGCCTCAGAATATGAAACCCCCAGCAGGAGCAATGTTGGCATTGGAGTAGGAGGAGGCGGTGGAAATGTAGGTGTTGGTGTTTCCGGTGGTTTTCCAATTGGCGGAAATGAAACTTATTTGAGATTGACGCTTGATTTTATAGATGCCAAAAATGATTCTTTGATATGGCAGGCAGTTGTTGAAAGCAGCTTCAATAAAAATGCTTCTCCACAAGATAGGGAAGCCCAGTTGAAGGATATGGTTGATAAAGCTTTAAAGGGGTATCCGCCTAAAAAATAATTCCATTTCTGCATATTTTTTATTCTTTTTAGATTCTTCCTTCATAGAATAGCATGGTTATGTTCATTCTGAGGCAGGGAAGGATCCTGCGTACTCGTTGGGCCATCCTGTAATCTCATTCTGAACGCAGTGAAGAATCCGATGTACTCATTGGACAAATCACAAATGTAACCCCGGAAACATTTTCAGTACTTATCTCTCTAACATTATCATAGAATTCTTATTCGCCCAAAAGATCATTCAGAATTACAAACTGGAAATTTGTCCTATTTATAACCACGAAGTGTCGTTGACTTTTTTATTAAGAATCTGAGTAATAGGAATATTTTCTTGATTATAGTTTTGTTTACCGCAATGAATCGAACTTCATAATTCTAACTTTTTAGTCTTTTGTCTTGACTCTTGACTCTTTTTTCGGTCTCTTCTCTTTGTTCTCTTTTCTATTCTCTGGCAATAAAAAAAGCCCCAATCTCTTGGGGCTTTAATAGGTTGGTTAGTTAGTTGCAATCTTTAATCCATAATGGTAAACTCACTTCGTCTGTTCTTGGCATATTGAACGTTTGTACATCCTGTTGGTTTAGTGCAGTCGTTCAGTGGCATAGACTCGCCATAGCCTTTAGAAGTTAAACGTTCTCTTTCAGTTCCGTGAGATACTAAATATTCCAAAGTGGAAGCAGCACGTCTTTCAGAAAGGGCCAGATTGTATTTATCAGATCCTCTTGCATCTGCGTGAGAACCTATTTCAATTTTAAGCGTAGGATACTTTTTCATAATCGCTACAACTTTATCTAAAGTTACTTCAGACTCAGGTTTAATAGTCGCCTTATCAAAATCGAAATAAATATTTCCTACGTCCCTTAATTGTTGTCTTCCAGTTTCGATGTTGGTTTCCCTGTCGTCTATTTCAACTACAGGAGGAGTGTAATCTTCTCTTGAGAAGTTGTACAAATTATCTGATCCTCTTCTGTTGGAAGCAAACCAGCCTTCATTCTGACCTTCTTTAATGATATAGGCGAAATCATCATGACCACTATTAATGGTTGCTCCTAAGTTTTTCGCTTCTGAAAAATCTCCTTCAGCTTTAAAGATGTCCATGTTACCAAATCCCTGATGCCCATTAGAAGAGAAGTATAAAACATTCGCGTCGCTAATGAAAGGGAATTGCTCACGTTGCGCAGTGTTTACACCAGAACCTAGGTTTCTTGGAGTGCCATAAGTTCCATCTTCATTAATATCTACTACATAGATATCGAAAGAACCTAAAGAACCTGGCATATCGCTGGCAAAGTACAATTTTGTGCCATCAGCATTTAAGCTTGGATGCTCGGTAGAATACTCATCGCTTGTGAATGGCAAGGCTTCAATGTTAGCCCATTTTCCATCTACCATTTTAGCGCGGTAAATTCGTATATGGGCTACGCGTTCACCGGCATCATTTTTCACTCTCTTGTCATTGGTGCGATCAAAATACATGGTCATTCCATCTTCAGAAAAAGCGGCAGAACTCTCATGAGAATCGGTGTTAATGCCTCCTGGGAAAAGTACAATTGCGCTTAATTTACCATCTTCAGTAACATCGGCTGTATACAAGTCCAGGGTTGGTCTTTTATCCCATGGATAAATGGGTCTTTCCTGATTTCTTGTCGAGGCGAAAGTTACTTTATCTCCGTAATATGAGATTCCAAAATCTCCGGCAGCAGGATTGTTTAGCTCTTGCCTTGTGGTATACACGTGAGAAACGGTAGTATCAAGTTCTCTTCTGAATTTATCAAAATTGAAATCCTTTCCGTAATATTCAGTCAGGTACTCATCAGCTTCCTCATATTTGTTAACACCCATCAGTGCGTGAGCGAATCTCAATTTGTATCCAGATTCAACTTCAGCTTTGTGTCTCAGGAAAAGCAACTGATACACTTCAGAAGCATTTTCCAATTGGTTCGTGTAGAAATATGCATCACCTAAATTTTGAAGCACTTTCTGGTTCTTGTCCGCTACCTTCTCATAAGCAGTGGCAGCATCGATATATGCTCTTTCGGCAAAAAACCGGTCTCCTTTTTTTATTTCAGAATTTTGTGCAAAGCCTGAAAAGCTTATTAGGATTATTAAAATTGAACTATATAATTTTTTCATGTTGTCTCTGGTTTTTAGAAGAATCTTGGTGATTTGTCAT
>JAENXB010000027.1 GCA_016649785.1 Flavobacteriaceae bacterium | reverse complement strand
TCAGATTTGGCGTTTTTGGTGATTACCTTGTCATAGGCTTTGATGCCGTTTTTATCTTTGGATTCCGGTTTTTCTGAAGTTTGCGCCGTGCTTTTCTTGTCCTGAGGCTTGAAAATGGCACAACCGGAAACAGATAGGGATAAAGCTACAAGCAGTAGCTTGATCGGGAGGTGTTTGGTCATGAATTTGGTTTTAGAAATTGAATATTTTTTGAATATAAGAAGAGGAATGCTTAAAACGCAGATAAAAACGAAAAAAAATACCATCTTCACGTAGTCGTTAGACTTAAAAAATCATAAAAGGTTTAAAACGAGTGTTAAAATTTTCAAAATTTTAACACTCGTTTGATTTATTGTTTTTCGAATCCAACCTATAATTGCAACGTTTAGATTTATTGTGTGTACCAACATGCTTTTCAAAAAGTTCGAAGGAAATTCAAAGGTAGGTTGTTTAAATCCTTTGTGTTTTCGTGTCTTTGTGGCAATAATAATACATTGTTTTTTGTCACGAAGACTCTAAGGCTCAAAGTTGCACTAAAAAAATAAAAATGGACTTACACTAACTAAAACAGGCTGATTCCTAAAAATCAGATGTTTGTATGAAAAAGTTAAAAAATGTACTGTCCTGGATATCCTGTAAAATTCAGGGCGACTTTACTTTAGTCAATTTAGGTAATCATAACTTTATGAACTGATTTTTTACGAATAGTCATTAATTATTTGTTGAACGGTATTGGCGATCGCTTCGTTTTTTGCCTTTTTTTGAAGTTCGGTGGCTTCAGTAGCCCTTACCTCACAATCGGTAATTGGGCAGCGTTCACAGGTAACTCCCACGTTTTTGGATTTAATCTTCGGATCATTTAAGAAGTTAAGTTTACTTGTTAAATGAGGAGAGATCAATAGACCCAGACTAATGCTTCTCTTGTGATTTTCCTTAAACGGATCGGGAGTGGCACTTGAGATCACCAAATAGCTCAAATTATTTTCCGGGTAATAGGAAATTTGAATATCAGATGTGAGTTGCTCTTCTTTTAATTTATTCAGAATTTCAATGGAAACCCATCTTCTGCAATAATGTTCATGGGTCTCGTTCGCGGTTGGCGGTTGCTGTTGGGTTATATGAAGTTCTTTTGAAAGTTTGTACCTGTTATCACCTTCTTTATGCGTAAATCTTAAAAAAAATAAATTCTTGAAATGAAATAGTTTAGGCAAAATATTGGTTAAACGCGTGTAATAGGTTTCAGGAGAATCTGTAAAATGCGTGATCATTTTATTAAAAGCGGCACTATCCCATTCTTTTTGTTCGATAAAGGTTTTAAGCTGATTTTTGATCGCTTTTTTGGGAATAATCAATGCCCCGGCAAAATACGATGCCATAAAATTATTTAAAACCTGATCAAAAGTTTCAAATTTGATCCACGGAAATGTATAAAGTCGCTCCTTTAAATCCAGATAATTGTATGCAATTTCCTTAGCGTAAATAAATGCTTTTTGCGATTCGTCAAGGGTGTCACTCAACAGTAAAGTACTGGTTTTTGGGATGAAAAGGCATCTGAGCTCGGTTAGATCTGAATAGGAGGAAAGCCCGTTTGGAATAATTTTATAATTGTACTCTTCAATTAGAATTTCTTCCAGATCGCCCGATTTTATTCTAACATCTAAATTTATCTGGTATGCTTTGGCAAATTGTTCAGCACTTTGTTCAAGATCTTCAAAATAGTTGTTATGAGCTTCCTGGTAGGAGCGGAGCGCCGCCAAAAAGAAACTTTCACGCGAGAGATTGTAGTTTTTGGCTATTTCAATTAAGGTGCTTAAAAAGGCATTCACCTTGGCCGGTGCGTTAGAAATAATATCGATCAGATCTGTTTTTTTTATGCCGAAAAGATCCAACGGAATTTCCTTTAAAATTTTAGACTGAAGGATTTCCCCTAAAGGCGCCAGGTTTTTATCCAGTTTTAAGGAAACGAAATTATCATAGGGAACTTCCAGTTTTTCAGAAAGCAGCGCTATTTTATCCGGTTTAGGATATTTTTTTCCTTTCTCAATTTCATTCAAGTATGATTTTGAAATCTTTGTGAGTTTTGAGAGCCCGAACAGGGATAAATTCTTTTCTGTTCTTATTTGCTTCAGTTTTAAACCAAAGATTATCCGGATGTATTCTTCTTCGATATTCATAAAACAAAGATATGAATTTTAGCGAAATAATTAATTATAGCGATTATCTATAAATTAGCGAACGTTCGCTTGTTTAATAAAAAACTTTATTATATGTTTGTCTTCACAAAAATGAAAGTCATGGAAAATCTAAATGAAACAACAATTCAAAAAGTAACTTTTGCTCCGGAAGCGAAAGAGCATTACAATGAAATTTTAACCAATGATGCCTTGGAATTTTTAGTGCAACTAAACGAAAAATTTAACGGCAAGCGGCTGGAATTGTTAAAAAGAAGGGTGGAACAGCAAGCCTATTTTGACAGGGGAAATTCCCCGGAATTTCCTATTGAAACAGCTTCCATCAGGGAAAATAACTGGACAGCAGCTCCCTTGCCGGAAGACTTGCTGGACCGAAGAGTTGAAATTACCGGACCGGTTGAAAGGAAAATGATCATCAACGCGCTTAATTCAGGAGCTAAAGTGTTTATGGCCGATTTTGAAGACAGCAATTCTCCTTCCTGGTCTAATATTATGGAGGGACAGCAAAATCTGATGGATGCCATAAATAAAACCATCTCCTTCACCAATGATAACGGTAAAAAATATCAGCTAAATGAACAGGTAGCTACACTTATAGTCAGGCCAAGAGGATTGCATTTAAATGAGAAACATCTTTTGATCGACGGGGAAAAGATCTCCGGTTCTTTAGTTGATTTCGGACTTTACTTTTTCCATAATGCCAAACAATTATTGTCCAATGGATCTGGACCTTATTTCTATTTGCCGAAACTTGAGCATTATTTAGAAGCCCGCTGGTGGAATGAAGTTTTCCTGTTTTCACAGGACTTTTTAGGGATTGAACAATCTACAATAAAAGCCACTGTTTTAATTGAAACCATCACCGCGAGTTTTCAAATCGATGAAATTATCTACGAATTAAAAGATCATATGGCGGGCCTTAATTGCGGCCGATGGGATTATATATTTTCGTACATCAAGAAATTCAGGAATCACAAAAACTTTTCTGTGCCAGATAGAGATCAGGTAAGCATGGCTTCTCCTTTTATGGAAGCATATTCCCTGCGGGTAATTCAGCGTTGCCATAAACGAAATGTTCACGCAATAGGAGGAATGGCAGCCCAAATTCCCGTGAAGAATGATGAAGAGGCAAACAGGATCGCCTATGAAAAAGTTAGGGCAGATAAGGAGCGTGAGGCCAAAAACGGTCATGACGGAACCTGGGTAGCACATCCCGGCCTGGTGCCTGTGGCGCTGGAAGTTTTTGATAAATATATGCCCGAAAAAAATCAGATATATAATAAGAGAAACGATTTGAATATTACCGAGGCACAATTGCTCGAACAACCAAAAGGTACAATTACCGAAAAAGGCATTCGAAAAAATATCAACGTCGGAATTTTATATCTGGAATCCTGGTTGTCCGGTAATGGTGCGGCAGCATTGTACAATTTAATGGAAGATGCGGCAACTGCTGAAATTTCAAGAACCCAGTTGTGGCAATGGCTTCATAACACATCCACTTTAGCCGACGGAAGAAAATTCACCAAAGATCTTTATGCCGAATTACTGGAAAGTGAAATAAGGATAATTAAGGATCTGGTCGGGGAAGATAAATTCAAAACCGGAAAATTTGACCTGGCGATAGAATTATTCGACTCCCTGGTAATATCAGAAGAATTCGAAGAATTTTTAACAATTAAAGCCTATAAATACATATAAAAAAACCACCCAGAAACCGCGAAATTAATGGGTGATCTAAGAACTAATTAGTAACAATTAAATTAAATTCAAAATTATGAAAACTAAAGAAAGAATGCAACAGTTAATTACCGATTGGGAAACAAATCCACGTTGGAAAGGAGTTGAAAGGCCATATACTGCAGAAGAGGTGGTAACATTGCAAGGTTCATATCAAATTGAACACTCCATAGCCCGCAGGGGCGCGAAAATTTTGTGGCATAAATTGAACAATCAGGATTTTGTGGCCGGGTTGGGAGCTTTAACCGGAAACCAGGCCGTGCAGGAAGTAGAAGCCGGGTTGGAAGCCATTTATTTAAGCGGGTGGCAGGTTGCTGCCGATGCTAATTTGGCAGGAGATATGTATCCCGATCAGTCCTTATATCCAGCCAATAGTGTTCCTTCTGTAGTAAAATCAATAAATAACGCGCTTTTAAGAAGGGATCAGATACAATGCGTGAATAGATCCGAAAATAAGATCGATTATTTGGTGCCTATTGTTGCCGATGCCGAAGCAGGTTTTGGAGGAAATTTAAATGCTTTTGAATTGATGAAAGCTATGATAGCCGCCGGGGCTTCCGGGGTTCATTTTGAAGATCAGTTGTCTTCAGCTAAAAAATGCGGACATTTGGGCGGAAAAGTTTTGGTGCCTACACAAGAGGCTATAAATAAACTAATTGCGGCACGTTTGGCTGCCGATGTTTCAAACGTACCTTCACTTATTATTGCCAGGACCGATGCTGAAGCAGCAAATTTAATAACCAGTGATATCGATCCCAGGGATCATAAATTTATAACCGGAGAACGAAGTTCTGAAGGATTCTATTTTGTGAAAAACGGATTGGAACAGGGAATCGACCGTGGTTTGGCTTACGCGCCTTATGCCGATCTAATCTGGATGGAGACTTCAAACCCCGATTTGGATTATGCCCGTAAATTTGCCGAAGGAATTCACGCTAAATTCCCGGGAAAATTGTTGGCATATAACTGTTCTCCTTCATTTAACTGGGCCGCGAAATTATCGGTTGCCGAAATGGAGACTTTTAGGGAAGATCTTGCCGCGATGGGATTCAAGTTCCAGTTTATAACCCTTGCAGGTTTTCACGCCTTGAACACAAGTATGTTCGAGCTTTCAAAAGCTTATAAAGAAAGGGGAATGGCAGGTTATTCTGAATTACAGGAGCGTGAATTCGCTTTGCAAAAAGATGGGTTCAACGCTGTAAAACATCAGGGTTTCGTTAGCACAACCTATTTTGATGCTATTCAAAATTCTGTTACAAGCGGAACTGCTTCAACCGTAGCAATGAAAAATTCTACGGAAACTGCACAGTTTTAAAAAGCTGTTTTTTTTTTCAATAATTAGGGGAACTTTCGCATTTTATGACTTGTTCATAATGCGGAAGTTCCCTTTTTAATTCTGAAAATTACCCGATAGGGATTTTTTTTTAGTTCTGTTATAAAAAATTGTAGAAAACATCCTGTCTTTAACAGCAAAGGCCATAAAGTCTTGCAATTTCATTTTCTACACTTTCAACAAGGCAGGAGCTCAAGTACAATACACTTTAATAATTAACCAATTTTTTATTTAAGATTTCGTTTTTTTTCTTTGTGCCCTTTGCGTTTTTTTTCTTGGCGTGCTTTGCGGTTAGAAAAAATCAAATCTAAAACCACTTTTCAACTTCTTCAATTTGAAGCGCAGCAATGGGTAGTTTGTTCTTCTTTCTCAACCCGTTCAGTTTTTGATGAACCTGCGTGGCTTTGCTTTCTTTTAATTTTGAAACACTTAAATATTCGTGCATTACGATATCTACCCATTCCTGTGGAACTCCTATTTTAATGAAATCTTCCGGTTTTGGGGTTGCGGTCTTTTTCTCCGGTCTCATCTGCGGGAAGAACAAAACTTCCTGGATTGATTGGTTATTTGTGAGGAACATGATCAATCTGTCCATTCCTATTCCCAATCCCGAGGTTGGCGGCATCCCGTATTCCAGGGCGCGTAAAAAGTCGTTGTCGATAAACATGGCTTCGTGATCCCCTTTTTCCGAAAGTTTCAATTGTTCCTCAAATCGTGCGCGCTGCTCGATAGGATCATTTAATTCGGTATAAGCATTGGCGATTTCTTTTCCGCAAACCATCAGCTCAAAACGCTCTGTAAGTTCCGGGTTGTCGCGATGTTCTTTGCACAAAGGGCTCATTTCTTTGGGATAATCGATTATAAATGTGGGTTGAATAAAATTCCCCTCGCATTTTTCACCGAAAATTTCATCGATGAGTTTACCTTTACCCATAGTTTCATCTACATCAACGCCCATTTCTTTGGCAGCTTTGTAGAGTTCTTTCTCAGATTTTCCGGTAATGTCAAAACCTGTAAATTCCTTGATGGCATCGGTCATAGTCACCCGTTTATAAGGCGCTTTAAAATCGATGTTGTGTTTTCCAAAAGCAGCTTCGGTTTTCCCGTTGACAGCAATGGCACAATGTTCCAGAAGATTTTCGGTGAATTCCATCATCCAGTTGTAGTCTTTATAAGCTACATAAATTTCCATTGCGGTAAATTCCGGATTATGGGTTCTGTCCATTCCTTCATTTCTGAAATTTTTTGAAAATTCATAAACCCCGTCAAATCCACCAACTATAAGGCGTTTTAGGTATAATTCATTTGCAATCCTCAAATAAAGTGGAATGTCAAGCGCGTTGTGATGCGTGATAAACGGCCTCGCTGCAGCTCCGCCGGGGATAGATTGAAGGATGGGAGTTTCCACTTCAAAATATCCTTTTTCATTAAAGAAATTCCGCATCGCATTGAAAAGCTTGGTGCGCTTCACAAAGATATCTTTCACTTTTGGGTTTACCGCCAAATCGGCATAACGCTGGCGGTAACGTTGCTCCGGATCGTTAAATTCGTCGAAAGTATTTCCTTCTTTATCTGTTTTAGGCAATGGAAGTGGACGGAGGGATTTGCTCAAAAGCGTAAAATCCTTTACCATTACTGTTTTTTCACCAACCTGTGTGGTGAATAATTCCCCTTCAATCCCTATAAAATCGCCAATATCCAGCAATTTCTTATATACATCGTTGTACTTGCTTTTATCTTCTCCGGTGCAAATTTCGTCGCGATTGAGATAGATCTGGATTTGTCCGTTGGAATCCTGGATTTCGGCAAAAGAAGCTTTTCCCTGGATGCGACGCGACATAAGCCTGCCAGCCACAACTACTTTCTGGCCTTCCTCAAAATTTGATTTGATTTGGGAAGTGGTATGGCTCACCGGAAATAAAGTGCCCGGATAAGGATTAATGCCCAATTGTTTCAATGCGGAAAGTTTATCCCTTCTTACAATTTCCTGTTCAGATAGATGCATGATATTGTTTGTGTTTAGCTGCTTATCTTCAAGGATAAGCAGGGGGCAAATATACTGACAATCATTTAATCAATCAATCTCATTTCAAACCGATTTTTCTTCCCGGTTTTCAATGCTTTTCAGGCAAATTTTAATTGGTATCTTTGCCAGGAATTAAATAAGGGTGATTTATTATGAGTGTTTGGCGGGTCGTGTTATCAGTTTTGTTTCCTCCCCTGGCGGTATATGACAGGGGCTGCGGTTCAATTTTAATCGTATTGATCCTCACCCTGCTGGGCTGGATCCCGGGCGTTATTGCGGCACTTATTATTTTGAATAAATCGAAATAGGGAACAAGAAAATAGAGGAGAGAGGAAAGAGAAAAGGCGATTAATGAGAAAAAATATTCGTGTATTCGTGGCTAAAAAATGGTGAAGATGAATTGGGAATCAAGAGCCAGGAAACAAGAGGAAAGAAAATAGAAAATGGAGGAAAGAAGAGAGAGAAAAGAAAAATAGAGGAGAGAGGAAAGAGTTCATTCTAATTTTTGTCTGCGGAAATCTGCGTGATCTGCGGGAAATAAAAAAAATGTGTTTTAGGTATAAATATTTAAAAACGGTCAACATTAATTAGGTAAGTTCAAAGAGGAAAGGCGATAGATTAAAGAGAAAAAATATTTGTGTATTAGCTAAAAAATAATGAGGGTGCTTTTCTCTGAGATCAGAGGGATATAAAAACATTAGATTAAAATTTGCAATTATATAAGTTTTGAACAAAAAGATACAACTTCAACATTTAGGTTTAAAGGACTACAAAGAGACCTGGGACTACCAGGAACAACTTTTCAAATCTATTATAGACCTGAAAATAAGGAATCGCAGGGAAGACCTGGAAATTAAAACGTCCAATTATTTGTTGCTGGTGGAACATCCGCATGTGTATACCCTTGGGAAAAGCGGAAAACCCGCGCATTTGTTGCTTTCCGAAACTCAGTTGGAGGAAAAAAACGCCAGTTTTTACAAGAGCAATCGCGGCGGGGACATTACCTATCATGGTCCTGGACAATTGGTGGGATATCCAATTTTAGACCTGGACAATTTTTTTACCGACATTCATAAATATTTAAGATTGCTGGAAGAATGCATTATTCTAAGCCTGCGCGAATACGGATTAAACCCCGAGAGGAGCAAGGGTGAAACCGGGGTTTGGCTGGATGTGGGCACTCCCTTTGCCCGTAAGATTTGCGCCCTGGGCGTCCGGGCCAGCCGTTGGGTGACCATGCACGGATTTGCCTTAAACGTAAATGCCGATTTAGGCTATTTCGACCATATTATTCCCTGTGGCATCCGCGGGAAAGCCGTGACCTCCTTAAATGTGGAATTGGGCCGAAGAGAAGTTCCTATGAAAGAGGTAGAAGCGAAATTGTTAAAACACTTTGCAGAGGTTTTTGAAGCTGAAATTATTAGTCCTGGATGAAGTGGGAACTACGAAGTTAGAGGTTGGAAGTCGGAAGTTTTTGATCCCGGATCTTGCCCCGATGCTTCGGGGTTGAACTAATTTTTGTAAACCAAAACAGTATTTTCTTCCCCTTTCACCACAAACTCAAGATTATTGTTACCATCAATATTGTTTAGATCGATCGCGGAATTACCGTAAACAGGGAAATTCGGCATTAAATTGGCATTTTCATCAAATAAATAAACCCTGTTTGCCTGGGTGTCTGTCACCGAAATATACGTCTTGCCTTTCACCTCAAATATTATTGGGGCGGTATAAAGTCCGAAATCCAAAGTGATCTCTTTTTTGTCAATATTCAAAATATTTTCAGAAATTGTGACCAAAATGTTTTCAGAAGCAACCAGGTGCAGGTTATTGCCCGCGGTTAAAGCTTCTTTTTTTGTTTTCCCCTGCTCATCAATCCGGATTAATTTTCCGTCGGAAGTGGTTGATACAAATTGATTCTTGTTTAAAAACCATTCATTTTCAGAAAAATCAATCTTTTCCTTTACCGAAATTCTGGAATTTCCCTGTCGGCTCAGAATATGAAATTTTCCACCTGTTTCTGGAATTACGATATAATCTTTGTTTTTAATCCGGATGTGTTTTGGGGATTGAAGTATTTCGGAAGCTGCTTTCTTGAAATTAAATCCGCCGACGGTTTTCCCTTTTCGATCGAACATTATAATTTCTTTGTCCTGAGTAATGACGAACCTGTAATTTCGGTTGTTGTCATAATCCAAAACCGCCAGGGGTTTGGTGATTTCATCTTTAAATTCCAGTGGGAAGGGTTTTACTGTTTTACCAGTCCTGTCGATTATTTGAAGTGAATTTTGAGTGCTAAAAGCCATTTGTAAATTGCCGTTTTTAAACAAATCTACCTGTTCGATTTTTCCGAGAATCCGCCCTTCCAGTTGCTTTTTCCAAATCAATTTTCCAGAAGTTGAAAATAGGTAAAGCGCATTTTTTTCATCCTGGACCACAATTTCCATTTGATTCCTGAGATGACTTTTCAGTAAAACCGGGATAGTGGCGACATCAGCGTTTAGTTTTATCGCCGCACTTTGCCGGATTTCCTCTTTGACCACATTTTTGGTGGTGTTTAAAACCCCGTGAATATGAGCGAAATCCTCATCCTGTACAAATTGCAAAGCGGCTATGGGGTAATTTTTGAGATTGAGTTTGCCAATTTCATCTTTGAATTCAGGTGCAATAGTTTCGCTCAATTCCGATTTAAAACTTGAAGTATTGGCCACAAAAAGCAAGGAAGACGCGCCCGCCAGATTGGAAAGTGCGGCCTGGTAAGATTCCTCTTTTTCCAGGGTGGCATTGTTTTGATAATTCAAGATGATATCTTCTAAAGCTTCGGTGGTTTCAGAAAAAATTATAAACTGCTCCAAAAAACCATAAAATTTCAAATCAAGGTCAGTTACCAGCGGATTTAAGTAATCGGAAAAATGCAGTTCTTCCGTGTTTTTATAGATTGTAATTCCCCTGAATTCGGTTACCGGAGTTTGGGAAGACAGAAGTGATTCTTTGGCAAGTTCCGGATCAGTGGCAGTGAGCGCAAAAACGTTTTGGTGTTGGCTGAAAATAATTCCCGCTTCCCTGGTAAAGTGCAAAAGATGGTTGTCTGCAATTTTTAAAGAATCTCCACGGAACACATTTAGGTTTTGCTGAAGTTTTTCAAAATTTGCATAGGTAAAGGAATAAAATCCTGCCGCTGAGTTTGGGGTTATTTGGGCGATCGCATTTTTTTGGGTGCCAACTTTATTGAAGATCTTTAACAGGGTTTCAGACTGTTTTTCTGAAACGGCAATTCCGTTTATCAAAATTTTTTCCGATCCTATTTCAAGATCCAAAACGCTCCAGTCGGCTAAGGATGTTAAAGGGAGCGTGTTTTGGGGAAGAATCTTTATATAGGAGGTATCAAAAGCACGATGATTTATTAATAAGGAGGTTTTGGACCTATCTGCAGCGATCCGGGCTTTCTTAAAACTTTCACTTTGTCTTAGCCTGCTTTCCGGTTTGGTGATAAGGGCTTCAAGTTGGGATTTTGAATTGCTTGCAAGGAAAATTCCTTCTATAAGAGTGGTATAGGTTGTTATATCTTCAGTTACGTATTTTTTGATCTCGGTATTTTTGACCTGAAATGTTTCTATAGATTTATTTTTTATCGAATCGGTTTTTAGCTGCAGCGGCTGCTTTTTGCTGATAAAAGTATAGTCGTACAGGTTGTTTTCCTGTTTCGAAAAACAAATCAAGCTTTGCTCCGGATTTGTAAGTTGGGTCAAATTGATCAATTGGCCTTTCAATTCAGGATTCAACAAAAATGCATTTTCCTGAAAAAACGAGCTGCTGTCAATTTTTTCAAGGAATGCATGAAATTGATCTGTTTGCAAGATATAAGCCGAATTGGCAGGGATAAATTGGTCCGGGTTAGAAATGCTTTGGAAATCCTTCTTACAGGAAACCAAAATAAAAACAACGATACAAACCAGCAACACCTTTTTCATAAGTTTATATTTATTCTAAATTCCAATCCGCGTAATTCGTTTTAATTCGTGTAATTCGAGTTTTTCCCAAAATCCAAATTTAAAATTTAAAAATCAAAAAACCTTAGAACTCATAACTCATATCTATAAAGGTTTCAACAAGTCAGGGTAAAGCCTGAAACTAAGTCGGTGGTATTTTGTGATGCCGTACTTGATAATGGCGGCGCGATGCTCGGCCGTGCCATATCCTTTATTCTGTTTCCAGTTGTACATTGGGAATTCCAGATGTATCCTTTCCATATAAGCATCCCGATATGTTTTTGCGAGAATGGAGGCTGCCGCGATGTTCATATATTTCCCATCGCCTTTGATTACGCACAAATGGGGAATGCTTGTATAGGGTTTAAAACGATTTCCATCCACCAGAATATGTGACGGGGGCGTTTCTAAGTCGTCTATGCAATGGTGCATTGCCAGGATAGAGGCATTTAAAATGTTAATTTCATCTATTTTAACATTGTCAATAAATTTCACTGAATACCCAAGAGCTTCTTTTTCAATAATTTTTTTTAAAATTTTTCTGTTTAAGCTAGAGACAATTTTGGAATCGTTTAAAAGCAGGTTTTTAAATCGCCTTGGAAGTATCACGGCCGCAGCGGTAACAGGCCCTGCGAGACATCCGCGACCGGCCTCATCAGTACCAGCCTCCATTCCTGTTTTTATATAAGAATTCAACAACATTGGAATATTTTAACGTTTTTATAAGTAACCCACGCAACCTTTTCGAAGATAATGCATCTACAAGTTAGCGTAGTGTTAATAATTCGCACTTCAAAGCTCATAATAAATTAGGTATATTAAGAATTTATTGTGATTTTTGACGCAAGCTAATTCAAAAAACAACCAAATGAAAAAAAGATTACATGGATTTTTAACGCTTTTTCTAGCGTTAGTCGTGCAATTAAGTTTTGCACAGGAAAAAAACGTTACTGGAACGGTAAGCGACGAAGCGGGCTTGCCCCTTCCTGGTGTTAACGTTATTGTACAAGGTACAAACCAAGGAACGCAATCAGATTTTGATGGTAACTATACCATTAAAACCACCGCAAATGACAAATTAACGTTTTCTTATGTAGGTTTTTCTACGCAGACTATCGCAGTGGGTGTTAAAACTCAAATTAACATAGTTTTAAATGTAGATGCTGCAGCGCTTAGTGAAGTGATTGTGGTAGGTTATGGTGCTACTACTAGAGAGCTTTCTACCTCGGCAGTTTCGACGGTAAGTGCGGAAACTATCGGGAATTTTGTTCCTTCAACTAGTGTTGATAACATTTTACAGGGAAAAGCAGCTGGGGTACAAGTAACTGCCGCTAATGGAAGACCCGGTCAAACCGCCTTCGTTCAGATTAGGGGAACTGGTTCTATAAACGCATCTTCAGCTCCACTTTATGTAGTTGATGGAACACCTATTGATGCTGCAGATGTAAGTAACATCAATCCTCAGGATATCGAAAGCTTGTCAATCCTTAAGGATGCAGCAACGGTATCTAAATATGGTTCTAGAGGGGCTAATGGAGTAGTATTGATAACTACCAAAAAAGGAAAATTGGGAGAAGGTAAAATTACTTTTAGATCTTCCATTGGTTCTGCTTCCAAAATAGATGATATCAATTACGATATGATGAATGCTTCTCAAAAATTGGATCTAGAGAGGGAATTTGCTGCTCTAGGTGTAAGTGCTGCTCAAAGTTTACCAGGAGCAACTGCAAGTTCAGAAGAATTGGATATACTGAGATCTCTGGATACTGATTGGCAAGATGCTCTTTTGAGAGATTCATATATTCAGTCTAATTCATTGTCGTTTTCTGGTGCAGATGATAAATTTTCTTACTTTTTATCTGTGGGATATGATAAAAACTCAGGTATAGTTGATAATATAGATGGTTTTGAAAGAATTTCTGCGAGACTTAATACTTCGTTCAAAGCAAAAGATTGGTTAGAAATTGGTGAAAATTTATCAATATCTCGAAGTACCACAGATTTACCGAGAGATAGAAATAACGTTCAAAACCCATTTGCGGCAATGTACAGTTATAACCCTTACGAGCCTGTTTTTAAAAGGGATGCTAACGGTGATTTTCTTTTTAATCCAGATGGCACTAAAATTTATAATTCAACCACGCAAGGATTTCCTATAGCTAAAGCTTTACAAACGGAACCGGAAGACAATAGAAATTTCTTGATTATTAGTAGTGTTTATGCAGATATGAAACTATCTGATCATTTCACCAACAGATTTACTGTAGGTGCAACAGCTAATAGATATAACAGAACAACTAGATCACTTGCTGGAGGAGTTCTTAACTCAATAGTTGGTGATGCCAACTTTCCTGGAACACAAACTGATAATTTCTCAGAAGATTTTGAATATAACATTAATAACATATTAACGTATTCTACATCATTTAATGAGTTACATAATTTGTCCGCTAGCTTCCTTTTGGAATATAATGAGAACATCTATACCGACCTTTTCGCAACTAGTAGGGGATTTCCTTCACCAAGCATTCCATATCAAGATGTTGCGGCAGAAGCTACATCTGCAGGGAGTACTGAAGAAAGAAGTAGATTGTTTTCTCAAGGATTATTCTTGGACTATAACTATGATGGAAAATACATCTTATCTGGATCAATAAGAAGAGATGGTTCTACAAGATTTGGACCAGACAATAAATATGGTTATTTTTATAGTGGGAGTGCGGCATGGAATATTATAAAAGAAGATTTTATGCAAAATTCTGCATTTAACGAGCTTAAACTAAGAGCCTCTTATGGTACAGCTGGTAACCAAAACATTGGAGATTTTAACTATCTCGATTTATTAGGATTTGGTACCTATAACGGGTCTACAACAGCTATTTCTTTAGGAACTGGAAACCCTCAAATTCAATGGGAATCACAGGCAATTTTTGATGTAGGTGTAGAATTTGCTTTCTTTAATAGTAGACTTTCTGGAGTTGTGGATTATTACCAAAAAAGTTCTCAAGAGCTTCTTTTAAACCGTCCTATTTCTTTTACGGTAGGGGATGAAGATAATGCTATCTTGAGTAATATTGGAGAAATTCAGAATACGGGTTACGAAATATCCTTAAATGGAAATATCATCCGTAATTCTGATTTAATCTGGACCATTGGTGGAAATATCGCATTCTTAGATAACAAAGTGAACAATCTTGTTGATGGATCTGATATTATTAGAGGTAATACCATCTTAAGGGAAGGTGAAGAAGTGAATTCTTATTATCTTCCTCGTTATGCCGGTGTAAATCCAGCAAATGGTCAACCTCTTTATTTAGATGCCGAAGACAATTTAACTAGTGAGTATAGTGATTCTTTCTCCGTTTTATTGAAAGATAAATCTCCGAACGCAGATATTGAAGGTGGTTTTTATACTTCTTTTAAATATCATGGTTTAGGATTAAGAGCTGATTTTGTGTATAAAGCAGGTAATTATATTGTGAATTACCAGTACGAGAATGGCGTTGAAATTGCTAGTATCAACGGGAATCAATATGTAGAAGCATCCAACTATTGGAGACAACCGGGAGATCAAAATGTTCAACCAAATCCAATATATCAAGGAACTGCTGATCAGACATCAACTAGGTTCTTGGAAAAAGGGGACTATATAAGATTAAGAAATTTAACCTTGGATTACAGTATTCCTAGCAAATGGTTAGAAGGATTTGGAATTGACTCCTTTAGGGCTTTTGCAACAGGACAAAACATCCTTACGTTCACAGATTATCATGGTGATCCTGAAATTGGTATTGGTTCTGCTGAATCTTCTGACCCGGCAGATGCTGATTTTATCCCTGGACAATATTCCTTGTATAGTTATCCACAGACCAAATCGTATACTGTAGGTATTGAATTAAGTTTTTAACAAAAAATAAAATGTACAAAATGAAAAATAAATTTAAATTATTATCTCTTTTGTTTATTCCACTTGCAATTGTTAGTTGTGATGATGAAATAAATAATTTGGAGCCATTTATAAATGGAAGTCCCGATACTTTCTTTAATAGCGTAGCTTCATTTCAGAATGGTGTGGATGGTATATACAGTCAATTTTTTAATTACTATTCCCCAAATGAAGGATATCAAGGTGTGCCAGATATTCTAGCTGATAACGTTATTTTAGCTTCTACTGGCCGTAGGTCCAATCAGCAATTGTATGATTGGGAGTATACACCTAATAGTTATACACCATCTTTATACTGGAGCGAAGCTTATGAAGCAGTAAATGATGCAAATTTGATAATTGGACAAATTGATAATTTAGCAGATAGTCCTGATAAAGATAATATCCTAGGTCAAGCATTAGCAGCAAGAGCTATAGCTCATTTTGATTTGGTTAGGTTATTTGGAAAAATTCCTACCCAAAGTGCAGATGCGGGTTCATCTCTTGGTATTGTTTATATGAAAGTAGAAGATGGTGACACCGGTGACCCTTTGGCAACACCTGCTCGTGAAACAGTAGCTAGTAACTATGTGGAAATAATTGGAGATTTGGAAGCTGCTGGAGGAATTATTGGTACAAGTAATAATGAAGGACGATTGGATAGGGATGCCGTTTATGGAATGTTATCTCGTGTTTATCTTTATAATGGAGATTACCAAAAAGTAATTGACGCTGCAAATGAAGTAAGTAAACCTCTTGCTACTGCAGATCAGCTTCCGGGACTATATCAAGATGTAAATGATGCTGGTCTATTAATTCAATGGGCGGTTAATACCTCTTCAGAAAGCAGGTTCAATAATGTTGGTGTAATTTACAGTCAAACAACTGTACCTGATACAAAATCTGAGTATGTTGTAGATTACGAATTCATTAATAGTGTAGATACTACTGATGCACGTTTGGATGTTCTTACTTATGTTGGAAGTATTGCAGGTAACGATTACAATGCCGTGAAAAAGTTTCTAGGTGAACCGGGTCAGGTAAATGGTTTGGTTGACATCAAAGTTTTGAGGGTAGCAGAAGTTGTTCTTAATAAAGCGGAAGCTCAGTTTAGACTTGGTATGGAAGGTGAAGCTTTGGCAACTTTAAATGAATTAAGGGATGTTCGCTATTCTTCCTATACAGGTGGTGAATCTGGACAGAATTTGTTAGATGCCATTCTTTATAACAGGAGAGTTGAATTGGCATTCGAAGGAGCAAGATTCTTTGACATTAAAAGGCTAGGTGAATCAATTGTTCGCTCGAATAATGGTGATATTATAGATGGATCTGGACAGCCTCCAAGAAAATTGATTTTGGCTGCTGGAGATTATCATTTTCAGTACCCAATACCTCAAGATGAGATTAATGCAAATCCTAATATGGAACAGAATCCTGGATACTAATATTTAAAAAAAAATTAAGATGAAAAATATAATTTATAAAGGTGTCTTTCTTTTATCGGTTTTATTTATGGTCACTTCTTGTGAACAGAATGAAATTCCTCAGATTGATGCAAATGGACCTACTTTGGCCCAATTTTCAAGTACTTCAGCGGTATTAGCGACTCCAGAGGAGGGTGCAAGTACACAGGTAGAGGTGGTTTTAACAACCAAATCTTCAACTGATAGAGTAATTAATTTCGAGGTAGATCCTTCATCTACTGCTACATCAGATCAATATACTGTGGGTCAATTAATTGTACCTGCTAATTCTTATTTAGGCACATTAGATGTATCAGGTAATTTTAATGCGCTTCCAGAATCTGGTAGTAGAAATCTTATTCTCAATCTTACGGGTGTAGATGGAAATTCAGATATATTTTTAGCTAATAGTACTCTGAATATTGAATTTTTCAGAAAATGTGCTATTGTGTTGGAGGATTTTGTTGGTACTTGGAGTGGAACTGGATCTTGGAGTGAATCAGATGGATATACTACGGAAGTTGTAACCACTATAGATGAAAATGGGGATTTGTATATTAACGGACTTGCTTTTCAGTGGTTTACTGGATGGTGGGGAGAGGTAATTGTTACAAATGACCCTGTGAAACTGAATGTAGATGAAGAAACGGGTGCTTTGACAATTGATGAACAGTTTTATATTACTTCTAGTTATAATGGTGCTGTACAAGATCCCTACAACCTAAAAGCTACAGGTATGGTATTGAATTCTTGTAATAAGACTATTCAAATTTACCCGGTTTTTGTGCAAGGAGGTAATGCTATCGATGGCACAGCTTGGGGAGATAGGTTCGTAGAAACAATTACTCTTGATCAATAAATTAAAATTTTTTTCCCTAAAACCGCCCAATTGGGCGGTTTTTTTTTGTTTAAATTTGAGATAATTAATTTTCAGGACGGTGGTATTTCTTCAATTAATTATTTTCTGTTTCTCTTCCACTTATCAATTAAAGCTTTTACTTTATTTATGTGTTTTGTAGTTGACGCATTGCTGTGTGGTTAACTTTATTATTTTACTTTTGCAGTAGTATATTATATAATATGAAGCGAGTAATTATTCTGGTATTTTTATTTATCTGCCCATTTGTTTTCTTTGCCCAGCAAAGACCTTCAAGGGATATGGGCCAAAAGCGGCCAATTCAAAAGGATTCCCTTCAAAAACCCTTAATTACCGCCTATAAAATTATAAGCGTTCAGGGAGACTCCACTTTTGTGGATACAACCCTTAGCATCCAAAAGGATTATAAATTCAATTATCTCAGAAAAGATAACTTTGAATTGCTGTCTTTTAACAATATTGGGCAAACTTATAATTCCCTTGCCTATAATTTAAAGGGAGAAGAACTCATCCCCGAATTGGGGGCTAGGGCAAGGCATTTTAATTTTATGGAAGCCAGGGATATCAAGTATTACGAAGTTCCCACGCCTTTAACCGAACTATATTTTAAAACGGTCCCGGAGCAGGGACAAAACCTGGACGCATTTTTTACGATCAATACTTCAGAAAGAATTAATTTTTCAATAGCCTATAGAGGATTGCGATCCCTTGGAAAATATCAAAACAGCCTTACAAGTACCGGTAATTTTAGGGCGACCTTAAGTTATAACACCTTAAACAAAAGATACCGTTTAAAAACCCATTTTGTATCCCAGGATCTCCTGAACAGGGAAAATGGCGGATTAAATGAGCAGGCCTTACAGCAATATATTATCAAAGAACCCGAATTTGAAGACAGATCGCTTTTGGAAGTTAAATTCGAAAATGCAGAAAATGTCCTGTTTGGCAAGCGTTTCTATTTAAATCAGGAATATGATATTGTGCAGGGCACCCAAAATAAAGTTACTATAAAGAATGTTCTTGATTTTAGCGACAAAAAATATATTTTTCGCCAGGACGCACCGGAAGGGTTTTTTGGAGAGTCGTTTCGCAACAGCAACTTGCGGGACGAGGTGAAGCTTAGGCATATCAACAACGTGGTTTCCCTTTCTTTTCAAAACCCCACCCTCGGGAAATTGGCCGGAAAGGCAGGAATCTCACATTATAACTACGGCTATAATTCGCTGCTGTTTTTAGAAGACCAGGACATCACCAATAGATTTGTTGGTGAAAACTATGCTGTGGGAGGCGAATATTCCAACAACTTTGGTCCCCTGGAACTTTTTGGGGATGCAATGGTAAATCTTGCCGGCGATTATTCTGGTCATTATCTCACCGCAGGGGTGTGGTATCGGTTAAATGAAGACAGCTATTTAAGTGCAGGG
>JAENXB010000168.1 GCA_016649785.1 Flavobacteriaceae bacterium | reverse complement strand
TTATATACTATAAGATAAGCAAAGTGGTGTCCAACTTATTGATGCCGGTACGAATGCGATGGAAAATTCAAAATACAGAACCAATAATGGATAACGGACAACTTGATATAATGTTCAATTAAAAAAACGGGGGATGGCTAACCTGTTTTAATTTATTTATGATTTGTTTATTTACTACTATGAAGATTTTATAAAATTATTCGTGCATTCGTGGCTATATTTTCGAACTTCATTGATAAGAATAGCTCCGGTTAATTAAGAACTTATTCCGGGTAAAATTCAAAATCTTCCGCTAATTGAATTGCTGATTTTTTTTCAAAATGTTTAACAACCCCTTTTCCTCTAAATAAAAAGCCACGAATCCATTGTTTAGAATGAATGCGTGGCTTTAAAATAGCCTTAAATATTTTTTTAAATATCCCTGTTTTTATCGAAAGCCTCAAGATATTGCGCAACCCGTTGTACAAACTGGCCTCCCAAAGCACCGTTTACAACCCTGTGGTCATAACTGTGCGATAAGAACATTTTGTTGCGAATCCCTATAAAATCGCCTTCCGGGGTTTCAATCACCGCAGGCACTTTTCTAATCGCTCCCAGGGCCAAAATAGCAACTTGTGGCTGGTTGATAATTGGAGTTCCCATTATGCTTCCAAAGGTTCCTACATTGGTCACGGTATAAGTTCCACCCTGAATATCGTCTGGCTTTAATTTGTTCTGTCGGGACCTGCTGGCAAGATCATTTACAGCTTTTGCCATTCCTACCAAATTCAATCTGTCGGCATTTTTAATAACCGGCACTATTAAATTTCCATCCGGAAGTGCCGCAGCCATTCCTATATTGATATTTTTGCGTTTGATGATCTTATCCCCATCAACCGAAACATTTACCATTGGAAAATCTTTAATGGCTTTTGCAATTGCTTCCATGAAAATGGGCGTAAAAGTCAATTTTTCACCTTCCCTTTTTTCAAAAGACGCTTTGTGCTTATTCCTCCAGTTCCAAATATTTGTAACATCCACCTCAATAAAAGATTGTACGTGGGCAGAAGTAAGATTGTTTTGAACCATGTGATGGGCTATCATTTTTCCCATTCGGCTCATTTCAATAATTTCATCTTCCCCGCTTACACTTACCGGCGCTTGTGGCGCTTGTGGTAAAGGTTCAACTTTTTGGGTTTCTTTTGAAGCGGTCACAGGTTGTGATGACCTGTTTTTAACATAATCCAGAATGTCACTTTTGGTAACCCGGCCTTCCTTTCCGGAACCTTCAACCTGCTCCAGCTCCCCTACAGAAATACCTTCTTCCCTGGCAATATTTTTTACCAAAGGGGAATAAAACCTTGTGGAATCTGAAAAATCCTGGGGAGTGCTTACTGCTGCTTGTTTTGCCTCCAAAACGGTTTCTTCAACCTCCTCAACCATAGCTTCCGCCGGCTCTTCCGAGGTTATTTCAATGGGCTGGTCGCTCTCATCTTTTCCTTCAATTTCAATAATAGCAATGGTTTGCCCAACCTGAACTACATCATCTACATTAAAGAGTTTTTCTATCAATACACCATCAACTTCGCTGGGAATTTCGCTGTCAACCTTATCGGTCGCGATCTCCAGGACAGCCTCATCGGCCTCAATGGTATCCCCAACTTCCTTTAACCAATTTGTAATGGTTGCTTCTGCAACGCTTTCACCCATTTTGGGTAACTTAAATTCAAACTTTGCCATATTCTTATTTCAAAGATGTTTTCAATAATATTATTTGCGAAATTAATCAATTTCGCGCTTTATAAACATTAAATGGTCAAATAAATTATTTTATCAAATAATGCTGAAGCGAATGTTAATAATCTCAACTTGGGTAAAATTACAATTTCGGTTGCTGAAAATAAAAAGAATAGGAAGGTTTTAAGCAAATTATAATTTATCCCAGCCTAAAAATTCGATTTTCACAGTGCCCAATGAGTCTCTAAACTGTGAAAGATTTTAGTTTGTAACAGAACATTATGCTAATTCCTGAAACTCCCAACCTCAAGGAATTCTCCCCGATTGATTTGCTGTGGAAAATGTAAATGGTTAAAACCATTATGGTGGGTTCGTTATTATGACCCACGATTAAAATCGTGGGCTAGGATTTTACAAAATAATTTTTATTTTTGGAGGTTAAATTTCATTACATCCCACGTTTAAAATCGCGGGTAATAAATAAATTGTTTTCCTTATTTATTCTGAAGTCAACTTTTCTATTTTCAAGTTGCTGCTTTCCAGTAAAATCAATTTTTTAATGAGTTCTCGAAAGGGATCCTGTTGACGATACTTCTTCCCAGGGTGACCTCATCGGTATATTCCAGTTCGTCGCCCACCGAAATTCCCCGCGCGATGGTAGAGGTTTTTATCGGAATTCCTTCCAACTGCTTAAAAATATAAAAATTGGTGGTATCCCCTTCCAGAGTGCTGCTCAGCGCAAAAATTATTTCCTCTACTTCGCCAACTTTCACTTTATCTATAAGGGATTTGATGGTAAGTTGAGAAGGCCCGACCCCGTCCATCGGACTTATTTTTCCGCCCAGTACGTGGTACAACCCCCTGTATTGCCCGGTATTTTCAATAGCCATCACATCGCGGATATCTTCCACCACACAAACAGTATCCCGTATCCGTTTAGGGTTTGCACATATCTCGCATACTTCTGAATCGCTAATATTGTGACAATTTGAACACAATTTGATCTTTGTTCGCAAATTCACCAATGCGGCAGCCAATTGTTCGGTTTGTGGCTCCGGTTGCTTTAAGAGATGAAGTACCAGCCTTAAGGCGGTTCGCTTTCCAATTCCCGGTAACTGAGACATTTCGGCTACTGCCTGTTCCAATAATTTTGAAGAAAAATCCATGCTCCAAAATTACGTTTTTTTAGAATATTTACCATAAAATTAAGCGGATGAGTCTTACTTAGATGTTAAAGGCTTTATTTGTAATTTGCAGCCGAAAGTCAACCCTATGCAACCAACTTATATCCTCCTACTCATCGCTGCCTATTTTGTGGCATTGATCCTGATCTCATACTTTACGGGTAAAAATGCAAATAACGATGCCTTTTTTAAAGCAAACAGACAGTCCCCCTGGTATATAGTTGCATTTGGGATGATTGGCGCTTCCCTGAGCGGAGTTACTTTTATCTCTGTTCCCGGATGGGTTGAAGCCAGCCAGTTTAGTTATCTGCAGGTGGTTTTAGGTTATATTTTGGGCTACCTGGTAATTGGTACGGTATTGCTCCCGCTGTATTATAAAATGAATTTAACTTCCATTTACACCTACCTGGAAAACCGGTTTGGGACCTATTCATACAAAACAGGTGCTTCCTTTTTCCTTTTGTCCCGAATTGTAGGTTCGAGTTTCAGATTGTTTTTGGTGGCAAACGTTTTGCAAATTATCTTATTTGATGCCCTTGGTATCCCGTTTTGGGCAACCGTAACGATGACAATCACCCTAATTTGGCTTTATACCTTTAAGTCCGGAATAAAGACCATTGTATATACAGATACCTTGCAAACTTTATGTATGCTCATTGCAGTTGGGGCAAGTATTTATTATATTTCCGATGATCTGGGAATACAAGGCGCCGATCTAATTTCACATATCTCCAACAGTGAATTTTCGAGAATTTTCTTTTTTGACGACTTTAAAAGCGCCGATTATTTTTGGAAACAGTTCTTTTCGGGAGCATTTATTGCCATTGTAATGACAGGGCTGGACCAGGATATGATGCAAAAAAACCTGACCTGCCGAAACATAAAGGATGCACAGAAAAACATGTTTTGGTTTACCATCGTACTCACTTTTGCCAATTTACTGTTTTTGACCCTGGGAGTATTATTAACTGAATATGCCAGCCAAAACGGAATTTCCGCTTCAAAAGACGATCTATTCCCGGTTATCGCTACTCAAAGCGGCTTAGGAGTTGGTATCGCTGCATTTTTTGTTTTGGGACTTATAGCCGCCGCATACAGCAGTGCCGATAGCGCGCTTACCGCACTTACTACCTCTTTCAGCATTGACATCATGGAAATTGAAAAAAGATATACCCGGGAAAAACAGGAAACCATGAGAAAACTAATCCACATCGGGATTTCCATCTTGTTAATATTGGTCATTATCAGCTTTAAATATATCATAAAAGATGAAAGCGTGATAGCCAAACTCTTTGTTTTTGCAGGTTACACCTACGGTCCATTATTAGGAATGTACAGCTTTGGAATGTTCACTAAATGGCAGATAAAAGACAATTGGGTGCCGGTTGTTGCCATACTTTCACCCGTGCTATGTTACCTGATAAGCGGCAATAGCGAGATTTGGTTTGGTTTTGAATTCGGATTTTTTATTATAATCCTAAACGGCCTGCTAACTTTTTTAGGATTAATATTGATTCGTACTGAGCAACACTAAAGTACAGGCGACCTCAACTTCAATATTGTTTTTTTGAAGAAGTGCATAAAATTCCGGATTTTCCGTTCCGGGATTAAAGATCACACGTTTGGGCTTTAAAGATACAATGTACTCGTAATATTCCTTCTGTCTTTGCGGATTTAAATACAAGGTAACTGTATCTATATCTTCAAAATTTTCCTTTTCAGTAGAAATGGAAACCCCGGCGATTTCACCCTTTTTTAACCCGACGGCAAGAGTTGGCTGATCATAAGAAACCAACCTGTTAATTGCCAGATTTGAATACCTTGAAGGATTTAATGAAGCCCCTAAAACCAATGTTTTCTTTTTCATATGTTTATTTTTTTAGCGGCGATCTCCATCTCTACCTTCGTACTTCTAACTTTTTTAGTCTTTGTTCTTGTCTCTTGGCTATATTCTCTTGGCTCTTTTATTTTCTGATCGCAAAAAAGCCACGAATGCACGAATATTTTTGTTTCTTTTCTCTCTGGTTCGGGCCCTATTTGACACTGAACTTCCGTCTTCCGTCTTCGGTCTCCATCTCTACCTTCGTACTTCCAACTTTTTTAGTCTTGGCTCTTGGCTCTAGGCTCTTTTATCTATTATCTATATTCTCTTTTCTAACTTCCCAAACTACCACTCCATTATAACACTTCCCCAGGTAAATCCGCTACCAAAAGCAGCCAAAACAACCGTATCGCCATCTTTTATTTTTCCTTGTTCCCAGGCTTCCGTTAAGGCAATTGGAATTGAAGCTGCTGTAGTATTTCCGTATTTCTGAATATTATTGAACACCTGGTCATCACTCAATTTTAATTTTTGCTGAATAAATTGAGATATTCTAAGGTTGGCCTGATGTGGTATCAACATGTTTATATCATCTATTTCCAAACCGTTTGCTTTCAAGCCCTCCAAAATTACTTCGGTAAATCGCGTTATGGCGTGTTTAAACACAAAAGGCCCATTCATATATGGATAATAAGGAATATCGTCCCCCTGCGGATTATCGGCGATAATTTGCGGCACCCAATACTCGGTACTGGGTCCTTTTTGTGAGAGTTCCATCACGTGTTTTCCTTCAGAATGTAAATGTGTGGAAAGAATTCCCTGCCCAATATGATTGCTTCGGGTTAATACGGCGGCTCCTGCCCCATCTCCAAAAATAACCGAAATGGATCGGCCACGGTCTGAGAAATCAAGGCCTCCGCTGTGGTTTTCGCTCCCAATCACCAAAACGTTTTTATACATTCCGGTTTTAATAAATTGATCGGCGACAGAGATCGCATAAACAAACCCGCTGCACTGATCGCGAACATCTATAGCCGGACAGGTATTATTAATGCCAAGCAGCTCCTGGACCATCACCCCGCAACCGGGGAAATACAAATCGGGGCTCAAGGTGGCAAAAACAATTAAATCTATATCATCTTTTGATATTTTAGCTCGTTCAATGGCAATTTTCGCTGCCTTAAATCCCATTACCGAAGTGGAATTCCCATCGCCTTTCTTGATATGCCTTCGTTCCTTTATCCCTGTTCTCTCCTGGATCCAGGCATCGTTGGTGTCCATCAATTTTGAAAGATCATCGTTGGTCACCACATTTTCAGGCACATAACTACCAAGCCCGGCAATTTTAGATTGATACATATATAATTTATTATTGAATTAAAATCAATTCTTATCAAACGGTCGTTTAATAATTTTTTACCCTGCAATATAATAAAGATTAACAGTCCTTTCTTGTTTATTGTTCCCGTATTTCAGGCATTCAATTTTTTTTTATTATTGAAGGTTGAGCCCGAATTTTAATGGTATTATCATAATAATGGTATAACCATGTAATCAACCAAGTCTCCAAGTCCCTTTTTCCCGTAGATTTTCGCAGATTGAAACCGCAGATTTCCGCTGATTAGGTTCAGCAACTTTTAACAACAAACCATAAACTACAAACAACTTCTGACTTCCGTTTTCGGCCTGAAATGCTTAATTTCTCGTTTTGCGTATATAGGCGGATAAGCATATTTTGTGTTTATTTATTTCAACTTTAGCCTTCAAATCATAATTTTTTAAATGACAAAGCATTCGG
>JAENXB010000394.1 GCA_016649785.1 Flavobacteriaceae bacterium | reverse complement strand
CCTTGTTCAGTAATAAAATCTTTTCCGTTTTTTATTCCTTCAAAAGCAGAATCGGGAATATTATATTTTGATAAAATCTCTTTTATTATTTTTCGAGGATTCGGCTTCTCTTTAAATAAGAAACCACAGGTCGGAATACTATGATTTAAAGGAAATGAAAATATTTCTAACTTTTTATTTTCAAAAAGAAGGTTTTTTGAATCAAATTTCAAACAATGATAATAGAGTTGATAATGCAACTGAGTATTTGAAACCATTAATTGAATTTCTAAAATTTGTTTAATTTCTTGAGGTGCATAAAGATGTAAATCCGTTTTTCGCCCCAAAAGATTAAAACTTGATATAAGGCCAATTAATCCAAAAAAATGATCACCGTGCAAATGGCTAATAAAAATATGGTCAATTTTAGAAAAATGTATCTTATTTTTTCGAAGTTGAATTTGAGTGCCTTCCCCACAATCCACCAGAAAAAGTTTATAGTGATGAGAAACAATTTGCGAACTGGGGAATCTCGTTGATGTAGGAACAGCTGAACTGCTTCCTAAAATTGTAATTGAGAATTCATTCATAAAAGTGATTTACAAAAAATAAAATTACATATTATTTTTAAGCCAAATCATATCTTTTTCGAAACATTTCAGGCATAAAAAAAGCCCCAACACGAAGTGAAGGGGCTGATAAAAAAGGAAGGCAACGACTTACTCTCCCACCCAGGGGCAGTACCATCAGCGCAGGCGGGCTTAACTTCTCTGTTCGGAAAGGAAAGAGGTGGACCCCGCCGCCAAAGTCACCAAAAGGTCTTAATCGAAAGATTAATCGATATAATATCTTTTAAAATAACAAAGGCATAGAGAGAGAAAACTATAAAAAATAGCAATAGTTGAGTATAGAGTAAATAATAGAAAGTTACGGGTAATTAGTACTGCTCAGCTATGATGTTACCACCTTTACACTTGCAGCCTATCAACGTGGTAGTCTTCCACGACCCTTAAAAGAAGTCTCATCTTGAGGCGAGTTTCGTGCTTAGATGCTTTCAGCACTTATCTCAACCAAGCGTAGCTACCCTGCGATGCAGCTGGCGCCACAACAGGTACACTAGAGGCTTGTCCAACTCGGTCCTCTCGTACTAGAGTCAGGTCCTCTCAAACTTCTAACGCCCACAACAGATAGGGACCGAACTGTCTCGCGACGTTCTGAACCCAGCTCGCGTGCCATTTTAATCGGCGAACAGCCGAACCCTTGGGACCTTCTCCAGCCCCAGGATATGACGAGCCGACATCGAGGTGCCAAACCACTCCGTCGATGTGAGCTCTTGG
>JAENXB010000237.1 GCA_016649785.1 Flavobacteriaceae bacterium | reverse complement strand
CATTTGATCAGGGGTTTTTTTTGTTTTACGGGATTTTTAAACCTGAAATTTTAATTGTAAGCACCTTAAAGAGACAAATACCGCGTGAGGGATAGGAGCAAGCTACCATGTAGCGCGGATAGCCCGGCCCGCAGGGCACGCCATTAAGAAAAACAAGAAAAAAAGTATGAAGGAACGGCAAATATTATTGATCAAACAAGGATTTAACCAAGGTGTTGATACCTTTAAAAATGAGGAGCATGGATCCTATACAGGCAACGATGCCAAAAATAAGAACTGGAATATAGAAGGGATTTTCCTGGTTGTTAAAAGCACTATAAAGAACAGACGGACCAAGAAAAGCCAGTGGCAAAGCCATTCCAAGATACTTTATTCCTTTGCCTAATAATGTTTTATCTGTGTGTTTCATTTTTATTTTTATTTCTTGAATTCAAATATAAGCTTTCAGTAAATTTAAGATTATTGAATGGTATAATCTAAAAAATCCGTTTCTGAAAGTCGAAAATATCCAAAGGCGAAATTATCCGGGTTTGTGGTATTTATAATATTTCCGCGTACAGTGGTTGGTTGGGTTTGAAATGGTCCCCCGTTGCTTGAACCAGCCTGTGATCTTAAAATAAATAAATATTCATAGAACCTTTTTGAAATTCCCTGGATTTCGAAACCTACTTCCTCTCCGGAAGTTAAATCTTCATTTGAAAAATAGGCAAATGTCTGGTTTCCGTCCGTAAATTTATCTTCATAGATTTGGATGGATAAATCTTCATAAAAAAACCGAACCAAATAATAGTTTTGAATGTTTGGCGGATCAGTAAAATAGGCTTTCAATTCTATTTCCTCTCCTCCAAATCCGCCATTGTCAGTTTGTTCAATATGTTCCAATAGTGACACGGGAAGCAGAGTTTCAGTAGCTTGATAAATTTCTCCCTTATATTCTATTTTCAATTCATAAGTTTTATTTAACTCTGGAACAAACTGTTCATTTCTGAAAATGCCTGGTTCTATTTCTTGAAATGCGAATTCAATTCCATTTTCCGAAAATACAGACACGCTGGCCCCTTCGGCGGGTGGGATTTGATCGTCAAAAAACGGCGCGGTTGTAGTTAGTCTAATCAGTTGTACATTTCCCGCAGTATTTTTCCTCCATAAGATTGAGGCTTCTATTACCAATCTTGGTTCAGATTCCTCCAGATCAACTTGTACGACTTCTTCACAGGAGTACAAGCTATTTAGGCTTAATAAGAGAAATATAATTTTGAAGTAGTACATAGTCTAAAATTTAAAATTATAAGTTATCGAGGGAATAATTCCAAATAAGGATAATCTTACAGCCTCGTTTATCCTGGTATCTTCATTATTTCTAAAATTCAGTGAAACCGCATTTTTTCGATTATACACATTATATATACCGAAATTCCAGGAAGAAGTATATTTCGAATTTAATTTTCTGGTTGGAGTGTAAGTTGTTGAAATATCCAACCGGTGATAATTTGGAAGTCTATTGCTATTTCGGGCCGAAAATACCGGGATTGTTAGATTTTCAATTTGGTATTGTCCGGTAGGAAAAGTAGTGGGAAGACCTGTTTGAAATATGAAATTTGTATTTAATAACCATCTTTCACCAAGCTTATAACTTGCAGTTAAGGAAATATCGTGTGTCTTGTCATATCCTGTGTTATACCAATTGCCGTTATTGATTCCGGATTCTATTGCTGTTCTTCCCTCAGTTTTTTGCTCAGATTTAGAGAGGGTATATGCCAGCCATCCTGTAAAATTGCCTGTATTTTTTCTGAATAATACCTCCATTCCGTATGCTCTGGATTTTCCGTGAAGAATTACCTGTTCAATAGCATTATTTGCGACCAAATTTGCGCCGTCTATATAGTCCAGTCTGTTTTTTACTTTTTTATAAAATCCTTCTATTTCCAGGGTATAACTTTCCCTTTTGAAATTTTGAAAATAACCAACTGCAATTTGATCCAGCAGTTGTGGTTTAATATACTTTCCACTTGGAGCCCAAATATCTAAGGGAGTAGGTGAGTTTGTATGGGATATTAACTGAAGATATTGGCTCATTCGGTTGTAACTAAACTTAACGGACTGAGAATCATTAAAACTGTAGGACATTGATAAACGGGGTTCCCAATTCATGAATGTTTTTTCAACCTCATTTTTTGGGAGAATTCGTTGGGAAATTGGTTCGGCTTCCTCATAAATTCCAAAATCCGGATTAAATATTACAGGTTTATTGTTTTCATATAAACTCAATGAGTCCTGACCTAACCGAAAAAATGAGCTGAACCTTATACCATATGTGGCAGAAAATTTTTCAGAAAATTTATGGCTTACCGAAACGTAAAGGGCATTTTCCAGGGTATATTTTTTTGTGAGCTCAAAATAATTAATGCCGGAACTTGCGGTGCTTGGTTCAATCTCTCCGGGATTAAACTCATAATAAGTGGATTGAATTCCGTAATCGATGCTTAGTTGTTCATTCAGGAGTTGATTGAAATCATATTTTAAATTTAAATTTTTTATACCGCTATTCCAGTTAAACTCTACAAAATCGAGTGTTAAGCCGTAATAGTAATCACTGTAAATCACGGAAAGGTTTGTAAAAATATTATCGGTTAGCACGTGGTTCCAACGCAGATTGAAAACAGCATTTCCATAAGTGTTTTTAAAACGTTCACTAATATTGAAAATATCTCTCCCGAAATAACCTGAAAATAAGAGGCTATTGCGATCATTTAATCGATAACTCAGTTTGGTGTTTAAATCATAGAAATAAGCGGAATTGGGATTGTCTATAAGTTTAAGGAACAAATGAGCGTATGAACTTCGGCCACCAATTAAAAACGATCCTTTGTCTTTCACAATCGGGCCTTCCACTAATAATCTACTGGAAATTAATCCAATTCCCCCATTGGCATGAAAATTTTTACTGTTTCCGTCCTTTTGATAGATATCGAGTACAGACGAGACCCTGCCTCCATATTTTGCGGGAATACCACCTTTGTATAATTTTAAATTTTTAATTGCATCGGGGTTAAAAACTGAAAAGAGTCCAAATAAGTGGGACGCGTTATAAATAGTGGCTTCATCCAGTAAAATGAGGTTTTGACCTACTGCTCCGCCCCGAACATTAAAACCGGACGAACCTTCACCGGCATTTGAAATACCGGGAAGGAGTAATAAAGATTTTACGATATCTACTTCCCCAAAAACCACGGGCAGGTTTTTAATTGTATTGATCTCCAGTTTGGTTACGCTCATCTCCGGAGATCTGATATTAAGCCTCTCAAAATTTTCGGTAATCACCACTTCTTCCAGAATTTCTGAACTTTCATTCAAATTGAAATTTAAACTTTCCGATTTTTCAATTTGAATTTCCTGTGAAAGGGTTTGATAGCCAAGATAACTTACTGAGATTTGATGTTTCCCAGCCGGAATTTTTAGAGAGTAAAATCCATATTCGTTTGTAATAGTACCGGTACTTAGATCGGGAAAAATAATATTAACTCCATAAAGTGTTTCATTGTTGGCGGCATCCCGTACCACCCCATTAAGGGTAATTTTGTCCTGGGCCTGTAGATATGAAAAAAGAAAAATGAATATTGCGGAAAGTATTTTCGTCAAAGCAGAATTTTTATTCAAATATAAGATTTGAGAACCGAATGATAGCAGATATCTTTGTACTGAGGTTAAATTTCAAATATTTTGTTCTCTTTTATATAAGTAAACTCAAAAATAATGAATGATCTTGCTAAATGATAAATTTACAGGAATATTTAACCAATTTAGGATGAATATTTAATTCTTAAAAATAAAAATTTCAATAGGATTGCAATTGATTCTTAAATAATTAACTCACGTTACGCAAAAAAAAGGTCAAAAAGGAATTACGCAGCTCTTGGTGTTGATAACTTTCGAAGTTCTATATAAGCAGCTTGCTGAGCTGCTAAATAGATTTGAGCTTTCATAGCAAAATGATTTTTGCTAGTT
>JAENXB010000055.1 GCA_016649785.1 Flavobacteriaceae bacterium | reverse complement strand
TCTTTTTCTTGCCAGCCTATTCACCAGAAAAAAACCCAGATGAATATCTAAATTGTGATTTAAAGCAAGGGTTATCAAACAAACCAACACCAAAAAATCAGGGGAACTTAAGAGAAAACGTAGAAAATAATATGAATATGTTGGATCAAAATCCAGAAAGGGTAAAGAAATATTTCAAACATAATGACATCAAATATGCAGCTTAATTTATTTCCGATATGCTCCCGTCAGGTTAATAAAGAAATGCTCAGCCTGATTTAATTTTGATATATACTTAATTGGCCGTCTATTGACGGCCAATTTTTTTTAATATTTGATCATTTCTATGCCTGAGATTCCAGTTTCCAGTCCAGGTAATTGTGCAAATCGGTTTCTATAAATCGCAATCCGAAAGAAAAGACTGCCAGATCATCAATATATCCTATAAGGGGAATAAAATCGGGGACAATATCAAATGGATTTAAGATATATAAAAAACCGAATGCTATGGTTGCTATTGTAAACCAAGGCACTTTGGTATAAATTCCTTTTCGGTAATCTGTGAGCATCCCCAGCATAACCTTGCCAAGTTCGGAGTATTTCTTCAGGACACTCGCATTGACTAGTTTACTGGAAATTTCCTCCTGGTTGTCCATAACCACATCTACATCATCCTCTTTAATTTGAACGATGGAATCACTCACATAATCTTCATCAATGATTTTACTCTTTTTATTAAACATAATAGTATCTATTTAAGAGGTTGTTGTTTTAATTTCATCTTTTTTATTTCCATATTCTTTCTTATATATTTTTAATATAAGAAAGAATAGTGAGATTAAAAGCGGCCCGAAGATAAGCCCTATAAACCCGAACAAAGGAACGCCAATTACTACGCCAATCAAGGTGATTAAAGGATGCACGCTGGAAAGCTTTTCCAGAACATATAGTCTCACCAAATTATCTGTGACGCCTACAACTGTAAATCCATATATCAAAATTCCTATAGCTGGCCAGGTTTGGCCTTGTGAAAACAGTAAAATGCAAACGGGAATTATTCCCAACGCAGTTCCTACAAGTGGGATCATGGAACTAATTGCCGTAATTGTAAACCAGAATAAGGGTTCCGGAACTCCAAAAATAAGATAACCTATTAAAGCAATAATGCCCTGAAAAAGGGCTACCAAAGGGATTCCAAGGGCATTGGAGCGTACTGAAATATCACTTTCTTTCCCTATTAACTTGATATTTTCTTTTCCTAAAGGAATATACGAAATCAAAAGTTCTTTCAGCTTTTCCTGGTTGATAAGCATATAGTAGAGCAGGAAATACATGATGGTAATGGCTATCATGGCGTTAAATGTGTCACCAGCAAAACTTTGTAGGTTTTTAGAAATCCAATTTGTAATTGAAGAACTATCTAAAGTATTGGTAAAGCTATAATTAAAATATTCTTCCAGCTTCTCGATTTGGTCTCTAAAAACATCGGCTATTTTTTCTGAATTAGTTATGGCTTTCTTAATTTTTGAGGAAAGCATTAATGCTATTAAACCCACTGGGATCAGAATTACTATAAAGGATGCCAGCATTAATAATCCTGCTGCCAGGGATTTTTTCCAGCCTTTAGCCACCAACTTTTGCATCCAATTTCTGGAAATCACAAAAAGAGTTATGGCTCCAAGTACTCCTGAGATATAAGGCACTAATTCCTTAAATATTAAAATCCCTAAAAACAAAATAATGAATAGCACGAGCAATTGGCGCACTAAATTGGGATTTAGTTTATTCATGGATATAATTATTTAGCAAATAGCTGATCGATGTTTTTAAAAGCTTTAAATTCCAGTGCATTTCCTGAAGGATCTCTAAAAAACATCGTTGCTTGTTCTCCGGTTTTACCTTGAAACCTAATATAAGGTTCAATCACAAATTCAATACTACTCTCCCTTAATTTTTTAGCAAATTCCTGAAATACTTCCCATTCTAAAACCACCCCAAAATGAGGAATTGGCACTTCTTTTCCATCCACCGGATTGCCTTTAATGGCCGGTGAAGCTTGAGATTGCTGTTCGTGCAATACCAATTGATGACCGAAAAAATTAAAATCCACCCAATGTTCGCTACTCCTACCTTCAGTACACCCTAAGGTTTCACGGTAAAAGATTCTGTTTTTCTCAAGGTTGGAAACTGGAATAGCCAGGTGAAAAGGTTGTAGTTTGCTCATATTAATTATTTGTTTTCGCGCTTCTTCCAGTTATCTATTTAAGAGATGTATTCACTGATTATTTCCTAAATAAAATTATTGGCGATGGGGAAGAATTTTGTCAAATCTTTCCTTCTAAAGGCTTCGTCCGGATCTTGATCCCTGATTTTATTATTACTTGCTTGAATTTAATGTAAAACTATAAAGATATCCTTATAATAACTCAAGGTTAATCGCTAATAATCTGTTAATATTTCTATTCTGAAGGATTCCTGCGCTTAAAATGTTTTGAATCTGAAGAATTGAATGGATTTTGATGAGGTCTTGACTCGGCCAATCCCGATGGTCTATTCGCAGATAAATTTGTGGGATTAATAGTTTTTTCAGATTTTGAAACCATATCATTAATGGTTTGCAGTTCCTCCAAAGTTAAATCGCGCCATTCACCTACTGGAATATCCAGTTGGACATTCATTATCCTAACGCGTTTTAAGTGAGTAACCTCATATCCTAAATATTCACACATCCGGCGGATTTGCCTATTCAGGCCCTGGGTAAGTACAATCCGAAAATCAAATTTACCGAGGCGTTCAACCAGGCACTTTTTGGTATAGGTCTCCAGTATGGGAACCCCCTGGCCCAAACGTTCAATAAAGTTTGGGGTAATTGGCCGGTTTACAGTCACAATATATTCCTTTTCGTGATTGTTTCTGGCTCTTAAAATTTTGTTTACAATTTCGCCGTCGTCCGTTAAAAAGATAAGGCCTTCACTGGCTTTGTCTAATCGGCCTATTGGAAAGATGCGTTTGGGATAATTTATGTAGTCTATGATGTTGTCTTTTTCCACACCCGTATCTGTAGTGCAAACAATTCCCACAGGTTTGTTAAAGGCGATGTACACAGGTTTTTCATTTTTATTCAAAATGGTTTCCCCGTCAACCTTTACTATATCACCTTCGGCAATTTTAGTGCCCATTTCCGGAACTTTTCCATTTAGGGTGACCCTTCCCTGTTCAATTAGTTTGTCGGCTTCGCGCCTTGAACAATATCCGGCTTCGCTTAAATATTTATTGATTCGGGTAAGTTGCATCTGATAATATAAATTAGGACTGCAAAGATAATGGTTCAGCAGCTAAAAATCCAGCTGATATGAACAATTTAAATTTCCAGTCCTTTTAAAGAAATTATTTATTGTGTGAATTTTCAGCTTCAACAACATCAGAATCTTTTCGGTATTTCAGCATTGAAATCCCGGCGATAAAAAAAATAATTCCGAGAATTGCCAAAGCCCACGGACTTAAAGATGGTATTAATGAACTTCCAAAAATTCCCAGAACACCCATTACCAAACCTACAGCTCCGGCAATTGTCATGATTAGCGCTAAAATCTTGATCATAATGTAAATTATTAGTTAGAGGATAAAGGTAAACAAAGAATTTAAACGCTACTTTTTATTAACATTTCTTACGAGGAAACAAAATAAACTCTTAATAATTTTGATTGTTCTCAAAATAAATAATTGATAATTTCCCGGGTTTAGATCCTGATATTATCCTCAATCTATTATTCGTTCGGATGATTTACCAACTAATCATAAAATATTTAATTTTTGCATTGTCGGGAATTTGGGAAGCAATTATTCTGGTATCAGTGTCATATCTGAGGCTGGAGGGCAATTCTTTTTTATCGATTGTGAGGTATAAATTGAGTTCATCTATAAATATCACCGCCGAATTAAGGGTGTTTTCAATTCTGGAGATTGCATATTTCTCAACCACATCCCCAAAAGTGCTTTTGATGTTCAATCCTTTAGCAGTTTGAAATTTGGGGTCCAAAATTTGGATGTATCCAATGGTACTGGTAGAATCAAATTGTTGAACCGGTTCCAGAATTAAAAGTGGGGAGCCGTCACGGTCAAAAATTTCAATATTGTTCACAACATTCAAAAACTGGCTTTTGGATATGTTTCGAACGATGGAATCTTCTTTAAAAATGGAATCCAGCTGGTTGATTCGAATTTCTTTAGTTAGGAGCCCAACCCGGTTAGTATCAATTAAAAATGGATCAGAATCTCTACCACAGGCCATTAATAGAACTGCAATTATTACAAAACTTAATATTTTCATACTTAATTTATTTTTTCCGGCCAATAGTGTAATCTTTAATTTGATGATCCTATATCTTTATAATTATTGGGGACAGGTATTGGTTTTTGATAAATTCCCATTGTGGTCTATTTAAATGCTTTGTTCAGAATGCTCAAAACGCCTCTTATAAAGGTCGCGCTGGTTAGTACTTTGATAATGGCACCTTGAGATTTGCCGGAGCTTCTGCCTGATCTCGAAGCTGTGCGTTCCACAATTTCCCGTTCCTTTTTAGCTTTCTCTTTGGCATCTTCTTCCCCGGCACGTTCAATTTTTTGATTTAATAATTCATAAGCGCTTTCCCTGTCTATAGTTTTATTGTATTTGGAAAAAAGCTGTGAAACATTTATCAAATTGTTTATTTCCTGTGGCGTTAAAATATCCATCCTGCTCATTGGGGCGCGCATCATAGTTGCCGCAAGTGGGGTAGGCCTTCCTTTTTCGTCCAGGGCTGAAATTAAAGCTTCTCCAATTCCTAACGAAGTTAAAACTTCTTTGGTATCGTAAAACTCTGAAATCGGATAATTTTCAGCAGTTAATTTTATTGCTTTTCTGTCATTGGCCGTAAATGCACGAAGCGAATGCTGGATTTTTAATCCTAACTGACTCAGTACTTCTTTTGGAACATCGGTTGGGTTTTGTGTTACAAAAAAAATGCCAACTCCTTTTGAGCGTATCAATTTAATAATACTTTCAATTTGATCCAGTAAGGCACCGGAAGCTTCTTTAAAAATTAAATGCGCCTCGTCTATGAACAGCACCAATTCCGGTTTATCACTATCTCCTTTTTCGGGAAATGTCGAATAAATTTCAGCTAATAAACTGAGCATAAAAGTTGAAAACAATTTAGGTTTATCCTGAATGTCAGTTAGCCGAATTATATTTACATAAGCTTTTCCTTCCGGGGTTTTTCTTACAAGATCCTGCACCTCAAATGAAGGCTCGCCAAAAAACAGATCGGCATCCTGTTGTTCCAAAGCCACAATTTTCCTAAGGATAGTGCCGGTGGACATTTTGGACATCCGGCCATAGCTTTTCTCAAATTCTTCCGTGCCTTCCTCTGTGGCAAACTGAATAATTTTTTTGAGATCTTTTAAATCCAGTAAGGGTAAATGATGGTCGTCACAATATTTAAAAACAATGGCCAGAATCCCGGTTTGAGTATCGGAAAGGTCAAGGATACGCGCAAGTAATACTGGGCCAAATTCACTTACGGTAGCCTTCAGTCGCACTCCGGGTTGTTCAGAAAGGCTTAAAATTTCAACCGGAGATGCCTGAGGTTTAAATTCAAAACCTATGATCTTGTGCCGGGCTTCCAGCTTTTCGTTGATTGAGGCAGGCTGGGCAATCCCACTTAGATCGCCTTTAATGTCCATCAGTAAGACCGGGATCCCTTTTTCAGATAAATTTTCAGCAAGGATCTGTAATGTTTTGGTTTTTCCGGTACCCGTAGCTCCCGCGATAAGGCCATGCCGGTTCAGGGTTTTTAACGGAATTTTTATTTGGGCTTCCGGAAAGGGATTACCTTCCAGCATTGCAGCGCCCATAAAGATATAATCCCCCTTGGTGGTATATCCGTTTTGGATATGTTCAATGAATTTTTCCTCTCTTGCCATTCGACTAAGTTATTATAAAAAAACAGTTGTTTGTGGTGTACAGTTTATGGTTTGACTAAGTTATTATAATAATTTGAATTGAAAAATACCAGTTTAGCAATCTCTTAACTTTTCAATATAGCAAAAATAATTTTTTATAGTCCACGATTTCAATGGTGGGTAAATTAATTCGAAAACCATTCCAACCGTTTTAACAATTTTTCGTCCTGTTCAAGTCTAAAAATAGTTGGATAATAGTATTGATTAAAACTGTAATTTTATGAATATGAAAAAATACTGTTTATTTTTATTTAGTTTGATGGTCTTAGGGTGCCAAACCCAAAAAATCGGACTCGAAAAATTGTCCAAATCGAAAAATGATCTATTAAAACCGGTTTTTGATAATTTCGAAAAATTTGAGTTACAAATACTTTACACCCAAGTTAACCGAAAGCCAAACGGGAAAATTGAATTTATGGATTTTGAATATAGGGTGAACGATAATGCCTATTTTTATCCGGCGAGCTCGGTTAAACTTCCTGTTGCAGCAATGGCTTTGGAGAAATTGAAAGAACTACGTAACTCAGAACAGATTGGAATTGTCAGAAATACTCCGTATTATTTTGAAGGTGATTCGGTGAAACATTCAATTTCTCAGGATATTGAAGCTGTATTTGCGGTAAGCGATAATGAAGCCTATAACAGGTTGTTCGAATTTTTGGGACAGGATTACATCAACAACAAATTAGAGCAGAAAGGATTGGGACCGGTAAGCATTTCACATCGACTTTCAGTAGGAGATGCATTAAAAACCGAAACAATTCCAATCATTTTTGAAATTCTTGAAAATAGCGATTCTACAAACTTCCGTTTTCCAGGCACTAAAAATCTGTCTTCAATCCCTCTTAATATGAAGGGAATTCAAAAAGGGATTGGTTTTATTCAGAATGATACTTTGGTTGATGGAATTTTTGATTTTTCATTAAAAAACTATTTTCCGCTACGGTCGCAACACCGACTGATGAAGCAATTGATGTTTCCGATGAATTTTCCTGAAAATAAGCGTTTTGATATGGATGAAGAAGACAGGGAATTTTTACTCAATGCTATGAAGCAACTTCCCCGGGAGGCTGGGTATGATGCCGAAGAATACCCAGATAGTTATGTGAAATTCTTTTTATACGGAGATACAAAAAATGCCATTCCCGATGAGATAAAAATTTACAATAAGATTGGTCAGGCATACGGGACACTTACTGAAACAGCTTATATAGCCAATGCCTCCAAAGGGGTGGAATTCTTTCTTTCAGCCACCATTTTGGTTAATAAAAACGGGATTTTTAATGACAATGATTATGAATATGAGAGTATTGGAATTCCTTTTTTCTCCGCTTTGGGCAGGGAAATCTATGAACTTGAATTAAACAGGGAAAAATAAACCGAAGGTTGAAATTTCTGGTTTAAAACATTCTTCTGTATATAAAAAAACCTCGCTAAAACCTATTTTACCGCAGGAGCAAGCATTTGTATGGTTCCTTTTTCGGCATCTATTTCAGCTTCAATTCCGTTTGGAATAGTGAAGTTGTCCTTAATATGCCCGAACATTGCCCCGGAATAAGCAGGTATTTTTAATGGTTTTATATAGTAGTCTATTACTTCTTCCATCGTCAGCGATCCATATCCATTGCCGCCGGGATCACAATCTGTACATTTCCCAAATACAAATCCGGAAATTTTATTTAAAACGCCACCAAGTTTCAATTGGGACATCATCCTGTCTACCGCATAAATTTTTTCACCGACATCTTCAAGATAGATTATTTTGTTTTCCCAATCCGGCATGTATTCAGATCCCATAACCCCAGTTAATACCGATAGGTTTCCTCCCATTAAAACGCCACTGGCGTTGCCTGGATAAATGGTGCGTATCCTGTTTGAAACCTGGGTAAGATTATCTCCAATTTCGATAGGGTTTTTCATCAATACAGCCTCCCCGTCAAAAAGGATCTTTTTAAAATAGGAATAACTGAATTTATTCCAGGTGGAAACAGCTAAAGGTCCGTGAAAAGTAACCAAACCGGTTTTTGCGTAAATAGCCAGGTGCAGGGCGGTAATATCACTATAACCTATGAAAATTTTAGGGTTTTTTGAGATTGCCTCATAATCGATCTTATCTAAAATTCTGGCGGCGCCGGAACCGCCTCTCAAAGCGATAATTGCGTTTACTTCCGGATCTTTGAACATATCGTTGAGTTCCTGCGCCCTTTCCTCATCGGTTCCGGCAAGATGACCATACCGGTTGCTTACATATTTTCCCAATTTCACCTTGAGGCCCATAGCCTCAAAAGTTTCTACCGCAATTTCATAAGGTTCAGTTTCAAAAATGGCCGATGCGGGACTTATAATCCCAATAGTATCGCCGGCCGATAAGTGTTTCGGCAAGAGAAATTTTTCATCATTCAGGGACGAAGAAAGATCAAAAGGGAAAATAAATGACGATAGTGTGAACGCTAATCCTCCTGAACCTATGTTTCTTAAAAAATTTCTTCTTTCCATTTTATGTGTTTTGATTGATTTAATGCAAGTTGATTTTAAAGCGGTTGTAATTTATAGCAATTTATTTTTAGTTTTCAGGCGGAAGAGGCAAAGCTTAATATTTTGCATAGATTTTTCTGAGAATTAATTCCATCTGTTTTATTATTTCAGAAGAAGGAACCGTGTAATTGCTATTCATAAAACTGAAGATCAGGACTTTTCCGGATCTTGCTCTCAGATATCCGCTTAAACTGTGATTGTTCCTTAAAGTTCCGGTCTTGGCAAAAATATAAGGTTGATCTGCAACATAACTATTTTTTATAGTTCCAGATTTCCCTCCGGCGGCCATCAATGTAAAAAGTCTTTCCTGTGGGACTTCCCGGATTATTTTTTCCAGTAATTTGACCATGGATCTCGGGGTGACAAGATTATATCTTGAAAGCCCGGAGCCATCTACCCAAAAAGGTTCATCGGGCAAGTCCTTTAAAAAATTTTGTTTTATATGGTCAATGGCAAGATCTGTTTTTAAGGTGTCCGAAATTTTCCCGGATACCATAAAAAGGATCTGTTCTGCGATAAAATTATCACTTTGCTGCAACATTGTTTTGTAAAGCCTATCGGCTGGAAGGCTGTAAAGAGTTTTTGTATCTGAAAAACCTTCAGTTTTCTGTCGAATAATCTCAACCGGCTTTTTAAGGGTGTCAGCCAGCAATTCGACAAATAATTCAGGAGAATATTTAAAGGGAACTATTTGGGTAAAACCTTCCTTCCCAATAAATGTTTTATGGCGAAAAACATTTGCCGCGGGATCCCTGATTATTCCTGGTGAAGCATCAGGCTCAATCACCAAATTATCTTTAAAAAATGAAGGAGAGATTTTGGGAATGTCAAGTCCCGGAATAAAATCAAATTTCACATAATTCCCATAGATGGGAAAGACGGAGCGTTCAACCGAATAATATGAATTATAATCGTCCCATGCCCATCCGGGGCCAAAATGCGCCTCGGTAAAAACGGGAGGCAGGTAGTACAATTTTTCCTTGCTGTTTTTTAAGAATTGATAAACCATGGATTCCGGCAGATCTGGATATAAAAAGGAAGGATCTCCCGTACCCCAAAAAATCAGGGAATCGTTTTTCGCTGCATATTTCAAGGCGGGGATTGAATCGCCCAAAATTTTCAGCCCTGCATAAAAAGTCAATAATTTGATATTGGAGGCAGGAGTGAAGTATTTATTGGAATACCGCTCGTAAATCATTTTGTTTTCCGAAGGATCATAAACAGCCAATCCCGAAAATCCCTGTTTAAAAGCCTCCGCCTTATTAAAAGTGGTATTAATTTTATTTGTTGTGGAACAGGAAGTTAAAATTAACGCCACAAAAATCATTAGGAGCGAAGCTAATGGAAAAAGCTTTAGTTGGTTCCTTTTCAATGGATTATTGGGTTTTTTAATGAGATATTAAGTTTACTTAAATTTTAGTACAAGTTAGTTTAAAATTAATGTATTTATTAAAAGTTAAATTTTTTTTCATGGATCTTGAGGATATTGACAATTCCATAAAGAATGGTTTAATTTTCAGGTAAAATTTATGATGATCAGGAAAAAAGCCAATACTTTGACACTTTTAATCCGGATTGAAAAGGATGTATAGGCTGTGTCTTTTTCCTTACCTTTGCGGCATGATAAAAGAGGATATAAATGCACAGGTAGAAAAGGGGACTATGTTGCCTTTGATGGAAGCGTTTTACACGATACAAGGTGAAGGTTTTCATAAAGGAACTGCCGCTTATTTTATTAGGATTGGCGGTTGTGATGTAGGATGCCATTGGTGTGATGTAAAGGAAAGTTGGAACGCCAAGCTCCATCCGCCCACTGCTATAGATGATATGGTAAAGGAAGCCATAAAACACAGTAATACCATTGTTATTACCGGAGGAGAACCACTTACCTGGAACATGGAACCTCTGACAAATCTGTTAAAGGAGAAAGGGTGCCAAATCCATATTGAAACCTCTGGAGCTTATAAATTGACCGGAAGCTGGGATTGGATTTGCCTGTCTCCCAAAAAGATTAAATTGCCAACCGATGAGATCTACGAGGTGGCGAATGAATTAAAGGTAATTGTTTTCAATGCCCACGATCTTAAATTTGCCGAAGAACAGGCTGCCAGGGTCAATAAGGATTGTATTCTTTATCTGCAACCGGAATGGAGTAAAAGGGAAAAGATGATGCCTTTAATAGTGGATTATGTAATGAAAAATCCTAAGTGGAAGGTTTCCCTTCAAACGCATAAATATTTAAATATACCATAAAAAAAGGCGGTTAAAAAGTTCGAAATACAGAACTTTTTAACCGCCTTTTCCATCAGGGAAATTTAGCTTAATTTATTATTTAGCAATAGTCTTAAATGGCACTTCAATATATCTGTCGTCCCAACCCATCAACAAATTGGCCCCATCTGCACCGGGAACAAAAGCCATTGAAAAGGATTCAATAGAAGTTGGAGATTTTCTTACGGGCACTGTTATGCGCACCTGGTCTTTTTTGTCGGTATATTCATAAGCTCCCCAGGTATGCACGTCATTATTCAAAATAACAACCCATTCATTTTCCTCAGGGATAGTGTATATAGTATACGTACCTGCATTAACGGTAACATCGGCTACTTTCATATCCTTGTACAAAGTAAGTTCGGTAGATTCATTCGCGCCCGTGCGCCACACATCTCCGTAAGGAACCAATTTTCCGAAGACCTCGCGATTTCTTTTTTGAGGTCTGCTATAAATTACCCTGGCCACTACCTCATCATCCTGATTTTTATACATGACCAAATCCATAGGACTGGCATCTATTTTTGAAAAATTAGGCCCTTCCGTGGGATTTTCCTGGGCAATTAAAGAATTGCTGTTTAATGATAATAAGGCAATAAATGCCATAAAAAATATCTGTTTCATAATTTTAAGTTTTTGTTAAATTTTGGGAATGAAGATACAATTTCTATACCATCCTCTTGCCAAACAAATCCTTATTAATTGTTAAATTTAAATTATTCCGGTTTGTGAAAAGATTATCAGAGGCCGATTGTTTGAGAGCAGATGAATTTACTATAGCACATGGAATTGAAGCCAGGGTTCCTTTTTTGGATAAAACTTTCCTGCAAACAGCAATGGAAATCGATCCAAAATATAAAATGCCCGGCACTTATGGGGAAGTTGAAAAATATATTCTGAAAAGCTTTTGGCACCCCGGAAGACCTGTTTTTGTCAATAAATCTTATTATTACGGAGGAATTTTCCCTGAATACTAACCACAATAGAACCTTGCAAAATCTGTAAAAAGCTGGGTTCGGAAATGACAAGAAGATTTAGTCTCAAGCGGAAGTGCAAACGCCAGTCATGTCGAGAAATGCCAGTTGTTAGCCTCTCAAAATATCGGTCAGTTAAAGGAAGATAAAATCAATTTTTTACGCACAAATTGTTAATAACTTAAGTGTATTGAAGTGCGCTTCAAGCTAATAGAAATGAGTGTTTTCTTATATTTGTCTGTTATATAAAAAAATGAAATTTAACAGGATCATATATGAACGAAGAACCTAAAAAAGACGATTATTCCGCAGATAGTATACAGGCGCTGGAAGGAATGGAACATGTGCGCAAGCGGCCTTCTATGTATATCGGTGATACCGGGGTGAGAGGTTTGCACCACCTGGTTTATGAAGTAGTTGATAATTCTATAGATGAGGCAATGGCAGGTCATTGTGATGCTATTAAAGTTATAATACAAAAAGATGGGTCGGTTTCTACCGAGGATAACGGACGTGGTATTCCTGTAGATCTTCACAAAAAAGAAGGAGTTTCTGCCCTTGAAGTCGTAATGACAAAAATTGGGGCTGGAGGAAAATTTGATAAAGATTCCTATAAGGTTTCTGGAGGTTTACATGGGGTTGGAGTGAGTTGTGTAAATGCACTTTCTGCGAGTTTGAAAGCTACCGTTTACAGGGAAGGTAAAATTTGGGAACAGGAATATGAACTGGGAAAACCACTTTATCCGGTAAGACCAGCAGGAGAGACTAATTTGAGAGGAACCGTTATCACCTTCAAACCGGATCCAAGTATTTTCGATCAGACAACTGAATTCAGTTATGATACTTTGGCAAGCAGGATGCGCGAATTGTCATACTTGAATAAAGGAATTACCCTTACTCTTATAGATGAACGTCAGGTGCAGGAAGATGGATCATATTTTTCCGAAACCTTTCATTCAGATGAAGGTTTAAAAGAATTTATAAAATTCCTGGATGGAACCCGGGAAGCCATAATTTCTGATGTGATTTCCATGGAAGGTGAAAAGAATGGAATTCCGGTAGAGGTTGCCATGGTTTACAATACTTCTTTTACAGAGAATTTTCATTCTTATGTAAACAATATCAATACTCACGAAGGCGGAACGCATCTCGCCGGATTTAGAAGAGGACTTACCTCCACCTTGAAAAAATATGCTGATGCCTCAGGAATGTTGGATAAGCTAAAATTTGAGATCACGGGAGACGATTTCAGGGAAGGCTTAACAGCCATTATTTCGGTAAAAGTTGCAGAACCTCAATTTGAGGGACAAACCAAAACAAAATTAGGTAACAGGGAAGTTACAGCCGCGGTTTCTCAGGCCGTTTCCGAGATGTTGGAAAATTATCTGGAAGAAAACCCCGGTGATGCCAGGATCATTGTAGAAAAAGTTGTCCTGGCTGCCCAGGCCCGTAATGCTGCTAAAAAAGCCCGTGAAATGGTGCAGCGTAAAAGTGTTATGAGCATAGGTGGATTGCCCGGAAAATTGTCCGACTGTTCAGAACAGGATCCTTCAAAATGTGAAGTGTACCTGGTAGAGGGAGATTCGGCTGGTGGAACGGCAAAACAAGGACGGGACAGGAATTTTCAAGCTATTTTGCCATTGCGGGGTAAAATTTTAAATGTTGAAAAAGCCATGACCCATCGGGTTTTTGACAATGAAGAAATAAAAAATATTTACACCGCACTTGGTGTTACCATTGGAACTGAAGAAGACAGCAAGGCATTGAATTTGTCAAAACTGCGATATCATAAAGTTGTGATTATGTGTGATGCCGATGTGGATGGTAGCCATATCGAGACACTAATCCTCACTTTCTTTTTTCGCTATATGAAAGAACTTATTGAAAACAGCCATATTTACATAGCGACTCCACCTCTTTATTTAGTTAAAAAAGGTCAGAGGAAACAATATGCCTGGAGTGATAAGGAACGTGACGCCATTGCCGCAAGTTTTAGTGGCGGGGTTCAAATTCAGCGTTATAAAGGTCTTGGAGAAATGAATGCCGAGCAATTATGGGATACCACCATGAATCCTGAATTCATGAAATTAAGGCAGGTGAACATCAATAACAGCGGGGAAGCCGATAGAATTTTCTCTATGTTAATGGGTGATGAGG
>JAENXB010000203.1 GCA_016649785.1 Flavobacteriaceae bacterium | reverse complement strand
CATTTGATCAGGGGTTTTTTTTGTTTTACGGGATTTTTAAACCTGAAATTTTAATTGTAAGCACCTTAAAGAGACAAATACCGCGTGAGGGATAGGAGCAAGCTACCATGTAGCGCGGATAGCCCGGCCCGCAGGGCACGCTATTCAGAAAAAGAAGAATGAGAATAGAAGAAAGAGATAAGAAAAAAGAGATCAGAAAGAAGGGTTTAGCCAATTAAGCTTCCAGAAAACTGCTGTGCTCTAAGAAAAAATCTTCCAATAACTGCATCTTAGCTTGAAGAAACAGGTAAACTCCGGGCCAGTCCTTTTTATTATGGATGCTCACATTATCAAGTTGAAGATAGACCCTTGAAATGGCTTTTCCTTCGGGTAATTCATAGTTTTTATTAAATTCAGCTTCCCGTAAATATTCAGTTTTAAGAATGGTTTTAAGCGCGATTAATTTTTCAAAATAATAAGCGCGTATGATCTCATCCTGAGATACAATATCCATTGAAACCTGAGCGAATTTTGTAGTGAAGGTGAATTTTAGCTGTAAATCCTTAATTTTGGTATTGTATAAAATCCATTTATGGGGATATTCCTTTCCAAAGCTGGTCCAGAATTCCTGAATTAGTTTTTTGGATTCTTCTTTACTGAACATTCTTATAAAAAATATGCCAATAAAATCGCTAAGACTATAGCTCCCAATTTGGAAGCGTTGAACTTGTGATTTTTTGAGGATTCAAATAAGATGGTGGTGGAAACATGTAAGAAAATTCCAATAACCATCGCGTTTATGTACAAGCTGTACCTGGCAAGTGGCTCAAAATGGGATTGAATATAACTCCCCAACGGAGTCATGAGTGCAAAAATAATTAAAAACAAAAACACTTTTAGTTTACTTATTCGGGAATGCAGCAAAAATGCCGATAAAATAGCGGCTACCGGAATCTTATGAATTACAACGCCATGCAAAAGGTGGTCGGAATTATTTAATGGAAAACCTTCCAAAAATGAATGAATGCATAAACTAATAAGCAAAATCAAAGGAAATTTAGAAGTATTCGCATCAAAATGAAAATGGCCGTGTTCCACACCTTTGGATAGGAATTCCAGCAAAATTTGCACTAATAACCCGAACATTATAAAAACACCAATATTGCTTACGCCGGATTGATACACTTCTGGCAGCAAATTAAAAACGGTAACAGATAGAAGATATGCACCACTAAAGGAAAGCAAGAGCTTAAATGCGATAGAGGTTGATGGTTTTATAAACAATGCGACGAGATAACCAAGTAATACAGAAAGCAGCGGTAGTATATAAATCATTTTATAAATTTCAGTGAATTTTAGGAATGCTCAATAATAAAATTGGTTAAAAAAAATTTCGATCGGCAACCTTCAAACATTGCATTCTGCGAGGCTTGTAATTATATTATGGAACAAAAATAACGTATTTTTGCGGTTAAAGAAATAATGGGTATGGGAAATAATTTTGAAATGGTGGCAAAAACTCTTTTTGGGTTTGAGCCTATTTTAGCAAAGGAATTGCGCGACCTGGGTGCTATGGATATAAAAGAAGGTATTCGGAACGTTCGGTTTTCCGGCGATATAGGTTTTATGTACAAGGCGAATTTATGTTTGCGCACAGCCATCAAAATATTAAAGCCTTTTAAAACCTTCAAGGTTACTTCTGAAGATGATCTATACAGGGAAGTTAAAGATATAGCCTGGGAAGATTTTATGGAGTATAACGATACCCTGGCCATTGATGCGACTATTCATTCTGAAAAATTTACCCATAGCAAATATATAGCTCAAAAAACCAAGGATGCCATTGTGGACAGATTTCAGGAAAAATTTGGGCAAAGGCCAGATGTAGATCTGGATTTTCCAACTTTAAGAGTAAATGTGCATATAGAAAAGGAAATTTGCAATATTTCCCTGGACAGTTCCGGACAATCCCTCCACAAAAGGGGATATAAAACCGCCACGAATATAGCCCCCATCAACGAGGTTCTTGCCGCCGGATTGCTGTTGCTTTCTGGTTGGGACGGGCAGTGCGATTTTATGGATCCTATGTGTGGAAGCGGAACCATTTTAATTGAAGCAGCGATGATAGCCTGCAATATTCCCCCAAATTTAAACCGAAAGGAATTTGCTTTTGAAAAATGGAAGGACTGGGATGTGGACCTGTTTGAAAAAGTGGAAGAATCAGTTTTGAAAAAGGTGAGGGATTTCCATTTTACAATTACAGGGTACGATACAGCTCCTTCAGCGGTAAATAAAGCGATAGACAATGTTGAAAATGCCAATCTTTCAGAATTCATAAAAGTTAAGCAACAAGATTTTTTCGAAAGCGAAAAACAAACTGAGAGACATTTGCATATGGTGTTTAATCCTCCATACGGGGAACGCCTTGATATAGATATGCCTGTGTTTTACAAAAAAATAGGGGATACCTTAAAACAAAATTATCCCGGGACCGAGGCCTGGTTTATCACTTCAAATTTGGAAGCGATAAAACACGTGGGACTTCGTCCATCAAGAAAAATAAAGATCTTTAATGGGGCTTTGGAAGCTAAATTTTTAAAATATGATATTTACGAGGGCACCAAGAAGTTGCACAAAATAAAAGATCTGCAAGATTAATTTTTAGCTTTTTTATAGAGTGGGATCAAATAGGAAATAGTGTAACTGTATCCAACACCAAATAAACTTTCATCATAAGTACGGTTGAATCCGGGAATTGCAAGATTGTCAAAATTGGAAGGTGTAGTTTGGGTAATGCGCCTTTTTAACTGCACATTGGCACCTAAATATACATTATTAAGAAGTTCAACCTTTATACCGGCAACCAGTTCTACCCAACTGGCGGTTAGCCCTTTGGTTTCAAAAGGACCTTCAATGATATTTGGAGGAAAATATTGAGAACTGCCGGAAACAGTGTATTCTTCCAGGGTTTGTGAAAATGTGGAAAACGCGTACCTCATACCCACAAATATTACATTTTCCATTCCCGCCCAGTTGTCATAGGCGTTGTAGTCGGCTCCCAATTTTATGTAACTGCCTTTAGCGGTAGCACTAATGTTTTGCTCAGTAATTGCCAATTCTTCATTTCCAATCTCGGCGGCCAAATAATAATTTTTATAAACCCGGTAATCACCTATAATTTCCAATCCGCGGTAATCGTCCTCAAGTAAGGTTTTAAGTGGCTTACTCAAATCTATTCCAAGTCTTAATCCGTATTTTTCCTTATACTGAATTGTGTCAAGGTTTGTTTGTGAATTTGCCGACCAAAAGTTGAAAAGGAAAAATATGTTAATGGTAAATAAAGATATGAGTGTTTGTTTCATTTTCGATGTTTTCTTCTTCAACTACAATATTTTTAATCCATCTGTCCGTATCTTCTGCAAGTGTTTGGGGAGATGCCTTTAAATTTATATAATTCACTTTATAACTACAGGCCCTGTTGATATAAATTTCATTACGGGCGTATGTAAACCGGATTTTGTCGGTATTTGAAGTGCTCACAGAATCATTTTCAGTAATTACCTGAGCATTTAAAATAAACTCATACTCGGTAAAATCCACATCGGTTTTTAAAGGAATACTTATTTCACTTAGATTCACCCGGTTTAAAAATATAGAGTCCATATCGGCTGCTTTCACCCTAAGGTTCGTTGGCGGTTTTGGAACTTCAGGATTTTCAAAATCGAAAAATGAAATACGTAACAAAGGAGTGATAGGAGTAGAATCCGGACAAATATCGTCCCGTTGGCAACTAAAATTGATAAGGGCAAGGAAAATTAAACTAACTCCCAGGATCTTTAGATCAAATTTTTTTATCTTCTTTCTAAGCATACTACATTTTCTACGTGAAAAGTTTGCGGAAACATATCAACGGGCTGAACCTTTGTGACTTTGTAATGTTTATCCAACAATTCTAAATCCCTTGCCTGTGTTGCCGAATTACAGCTTACATAGACGATTCGTTGGGGCAAGATACCAATAATTTGCTCAATTACGTCTTTATGCATTCCATCCCTGGGCGGATCGGTAATGATCACATCCGGATGTCCATGCTGCCGGATAAATTCTTTTGAAAACACTTTTTTCATATCACCGGCATAAAATTCGGTGTTTTCAATTTTGTTCCGTTTTGCATTTTCTTTGGCATCTTCAATCGCCACGGGAACTGCTTCAATCCCAATTACTTTTTTTGCTTTTGAGGCAACAAATTGGGCGATTGTACCTGTTCCGGTATATAGATCGTACACAAGTTCATTTCCGGTTAGATTGGCGAAATCCCTGGTGATTTTATACAATTGGTAGGCTTGTTTTGAATTGGTCTGATAGAAGGATTTTGCATTTATTTTAAATTTCAGGCCTTCCATTTCTTCAAAAATGTGATCCCTACCTTTATAACAAATTACTTCCTGGTCATATATAGTGTCGTTCCCCTTGCCATTGATCACATATTGTAAGGAGGTGATCTCCGGAAATGCTTCGGCTACACTATCCAGCAAAAGCGTCCGTTTTTCAACATCTTCAGCATAAAATTGAATTAAAACCATGAGTTCCCCGGTAGAAGAGGTGCGTATCATAAGAGTTCGTAACAATCCGCTTTGTTCCCGGGTATTAAAGAATGAAATATCATTCGCGGTAGCAACTTGTTTTACGTGATTTCTGATGGCATTGCTGGGATCTTCCTGAAGATGGCATTTTTTAATATCCAGAATCTTATCCCACATTCCCGGAATATGAAAGCCAAGGGCATTTTTATCTTCAATTTCCCTGTTGCTCTTAATCTCATCTAATGTGAGCCATCTTCTGTCGCTAAAAGAAAATTCCATTTTATTTCGGTAAAAATAAATATCAGCACTGCCCAAAATAGGGGTTATAGGAGGAAGTTCGATTTTGCCTATTCTCTTTAAATTAT
>JAENXB010000333.1 GCA_016649785.1 Flavobacteriaceae bacterium | reverse complement strand
AGTGGAGAACTTCCGAATATTGCTCTTCCCAAAAAGTTTCTGGTATTGAAAGATTTACCAATGATGGGCACTGGTAAGATTGATTTCAGAAGAGTAACTGCTATTGTAGAGGAAATGCTCCGTGATTCAGAAACTGTTTAGTTCTGGTAAATAGAATTTTTTCCAACAATTGTAATTCTCAGTATTATACTCCAAGCCCTGCATTGGAAATGAAACCAAGCAGAAGAGCAATTAAAAGCTTTTTTATTGGTCTTTGGGTTGATTTTTTAATTTTTCACCCTCCATAATTTTGTGGTTTAATTATCCCTCAACTCGTAATGCAAGCTAATGTCTTCAGCTGGATCATCAAATTGAAAATTAGTTGGTAACGGCAAACATTGTTTTTTTTCAAAATCGACTATTCCAACCGGATGTCTGCCACCGGTTAAATAATTCGCGGTTGCAAACCTAAGACTTGGTAAATTGCCTGCAGGATCGAGTATTGCCAACGAGAGAATATAGGTTCCCTTCGGTACATCTACTTTAAATTTTCCTTCAACTGTATTTTTTTTCGGTGGTTTTTGCCATTCACACTTACGGGTTGCAATCCAATTCGAATCAGGTAAAAATTCAGACCACCCTGAAACTGCCGTCCAATCCGGATCTGTCCAGTTTACACCGGGTAACCAGTTTCTTACATCTGCTTTATCCAACGTTGATTTCCAAACCGGGTTATGATTTTTTGTATCCAGCAATGCAATTTCAACCGGCCAATTGTAATAAAATGGCGCTGACCCGGTATTGGTTGCATCAAAAGCAATTTTTAATGAATCGCTTAACGAGAACCTCACTTCGTCAAGTACAAACCGATATCCAAAAACTTTTTGGATTTCTTCGGCACCTTTAACTGCTGCTTCATTGTTTCTATCATAATTTTCAATCCAGCGAAGTTGTGTACAATGAAGCCAACGGATTGAATTAATAACAAAATTGAGGTGTTTTTCCTCACCCACACTTGCAGTAGGTGAAGGCCCGGGTTGTATTGGACCATTTCCCCAATCATAGGCCACTTCTCCCCCAATGTAGTTTTCCAGGTAGCGCCCTTTATCATTCGTTTGTTTGATTTTGTTTCCATGAGGCCACATTTGATCGTAGTGTGCCCACGAATCCCAATATTCCCCGAATGGTTGTTGAGTGAACTCCATCCAGTCATGGCGTACTGAAACTTTTTTGTTTTTAAACGCAGCAGCAAATGCATCCCCCACAAGTTTTTGCATCTCTTGTGTTGCAGAAGGGGAATGGTGTTCTCCCCATTTTCCAAAGATTCCCATTTCAATGAAGGCAACGCGCGGATCATTATCCCAGCATTCTCCAAGCCTTTTTATTAAGTGCAATACCCTAGTCTGAAACTGCTCGCTTGTATAATCATCTGCCTGCATATCTGCGGGTGTTTTATTGCATCCTCCTGATTATTAATTATATTTGGTAGAAACTATAAGGTTAATTAGAAAAATTCACAATATGGAGCAGGAAAAAAAAAGGGAACCGGGAAAGAAAAAGGAAAACGTGAAGGAGAAAGAGAAAAATTGGATCGATAAAGCAGAAGAATTTATTGACGAAACTGCAGACAAAATACACGAAAGTAAAACGTACGAAAAAGCAGACAAATCGTTAGAAAATGCCACAAAAAAGATTTTCAGGAAAGCCGGAAGGCTGTGGGGAAAATCGGATCATTACTTTAAAAACCAGGGGGATAAAAAGGATACAAAATAGGATGACCACATAATCCCGAAAAAATGCGCTGGTGCGTCCCGATAGCAATCGGGATGTAATTCGCACCTCATCCTTTGGCAGAAAAATAAATCAATTCTATCGAATTGCAAATCGGCGCGAACAGGGGGGATTATTTAGTAGTAAAGATCATTTCATGATTATAGCTGCCAGCTTGAAGGTCATTCCAGGCCCAACCGTCATCTTTAATCAGCGACAACAATAATCTACGTCTTGACTTGATCTTTTCGTAGGCTAAATCT
>JAENXB010000332.1 GCA_016649785.1 Flavobacteriaceae bacterium | reverse complement strand
CAAAGGCTTTAATTATTACAGATTACAAGATGATGAAGTTTGAAGCACTTCTAAATTAAGACGGAAAAGACCTGTTTTTAAACCGACAGGTCTTTTTTTATTTTGTTTTCTGAAATTATTGAAATTTGAATGATTTGAGAGTGCCATTAAAGCGGTAAAATTCTTTATTCCGAAATTTTTTCGGATTTAATTATTATATCAGCTTATTTCTTTGCATAATAAGCATCCAAAATACTCTTCCTTCCAAGAGTTTTTGTGATAATATCCTTTTCCATATCCCAGCCCCGGGCCGGGGAATATTGCCTGGCGTAATAAATAATTTGCAGGTGCAGTTTATTCCAGAGTTCTTTGGGAAATAAGCGTTTGGCATCTTTTTCTGTTTGAACCACGTTTTTGCCATTGCTTAAATTCCACCGGTACATTAACCTGTGAATATGGGTGTCTACCGGGAATGCAGGAATTCCAAAGGCTTGTGACATCACCACGCTGGCAGTTTTATGTCCAACTGCAGGAAAAGATTCCAGGGCTTCGAAACTTTCAGGAACAACTCCATTATATTTATCGATCAAGATATGTGATAAGCCGTAAATGCCTTTTGATTTCATTGGGGACAAACCAAGTGGCCTGATAATATCCCGGATTTCTTCTACCGATAATTTTACCATTTTATAAGGATTGTCCGCAATTTCAAATAAAATAGGCGTGATTTGATTCACTCTCACATCGGTGCTTTGTGCCGAAAGCAAAACGGCTATCAATAAAGTATAGGGATCTTTATGATTTAATGGAATGGGCACTTCTGGAAAAACTTCATTTAACGTATCTATAACAAATTGTACCTTCTCCTTTTTGTTCATAATGCCTACTTTTATACAAAAGTACAAATTATGACAACATTAAAAGCAGGGGATAAGGCCCCGGAATTTTCAGCAAAAGATCAGGATGGCAACGCCGTTAAATTATCGGATTATAAAGGAAAGAAACTGGTGCTTTTCTTTTACCCAAAAGCAAGTACGCCCGGCTGTACTGCTGAGGCTTGTAACCTTCGGGACAATTGGGAACAGTTTCAGAAAAAAGGTTACGGGATTGTTGGTGTTAGTGCTGACAACCAAAAAAGGCAACAAAATTTTAAGAATAAATACGAATTACCTTTTCCGCTTTTAGCTGATGAAGACAAGGAAGTGATCAATGCATACGGGGTTTGGGGCCCAAAAAAGTTTATGGGGAAAGAATACGATGGAATTAACCGCACTACTTTTATTATTGATGAAAACGGGATAATTGAAGAGGTGATTGAAAAGGTGAAAACGAAAGAACATGCAAGTCAGATTTTGTAAAGACAGGGATTATGAAATAGAGAGTAAAGAGCAGAGAGAAAAAGAAATTACGGTTCACTTGGTTATAAGAAATCCCAACCTATCAATCGGGTGAGGGTATTACAATTGTGATCAGTTTTATAGGGTCGAAGGATTCTTCACTGGCGTTCAGAATGACATTCCCAGGTGAATTATGTCATTCTGAACGAGTCACTCCTTTTACTTTGTCATTCTGAACGAGTTTTTGGACGAGGAAGAATCCCTACGGCGGGTGTATGGGTAAGAGTTATATGATGGGATAAGAGTACAACAATTATGATTCGTCCAATCAATACGCGGGATTCTTCACTAACGTTCAGAATGACATTCCCAGGTGAATTTTGTCATTCTGAACGAGCCACTCCTCTTAATTTGTCATTCTGAACGAGCTTTTGGGCGAGGAAGAATCCCTACGGCGAGGAAATAAAAATTCATTCGTGCATTCGTGGCTAAAAACCTCATTTCCTAATTAAAAGAAAGCTGTTGAATTTATTTAATAATTTCAACTCTTTGTACTGTAACGGTTTTTTCGCAATTCTCTATCTGTAATTCTAAAGTTCGGGTTTTAATTTCTCCCGAAATGAAATAGATCTTACAGGGTTCCTGTTTTGTCTTGCTTTTTCCGAAATCTACATTTCCATCATCCAGAATTGCAGAAACCGAAGAGGTGTCAATTTTATT
>JAENXB010000349.1 GCA_016649785.1 Flavobacteriaceae bacterium | reverse complement strand
TAATAATGCAGCAAGGCTTTGTTTATTCCGGCTTCGTCAGCGATTTCCTGCATTCGGGCGCCTTCCATTCCTTTGGTAACAAACACGTTTTTAGCTGCTTCCAGAATTTTATCTTCTGTACTGTCTTTTTTTGTTTCCATTTTACTTTTGGTTTAACTAAGTGGTTAAATCACATGGGCAAAAATAGATGCTAGAAATTTAATTTCCAACTATTTTAACCAAAAAGATTAACCGGATGGTTAAATTTTGTTTTTGTATTGAAGAACAGTCCTTTCAATTGATTTGAATGAGTAGGAGACAAATAGAAATCGCAGGTAAAGAAGATAAATTTCAATATTGAAGTGATGATTTTATGAGATTTCAATTATAAACGTGATCATGAACCTATCTGATTTCGACGAAATCATCAAACTTAAAATCAGTATTATAAATGATTTAGCTGCCTTTTTACTCCTGAAACTACTCCTCAGATCTTTCCGTAAGGAATTGAGTAACCAAAAATATTTTGTTATTTGAATGAAGTGGATGAGTTTTATTCTGTAAACAATGTAATAGATACGATGCAAATGAGTAGAGGTGATACTTTTTCGAAAATGCATAAAAACATTGTCTGAAAAAATATGTTGTTGATTATAAAAAATGATAAATTTGATCTTAGAAATTATAATTTTGCCCGGCAAACAAGAGTTTATCTTATGTGTTTAGAACTAGAATAGTAACCTTTAAAATTTACAGCTATGTCAAAAGGAGTAGATGCCAAAAAAAGTGAAAAGAAGGAACCCACTAAAACCTTAAAGGAAAAAAGGTTGGAAAAAAAAGCTAAGAAAGACAAAAAATAAGGTCTGTTTTTAGTCTTTTATTATTTACCAAAGAGCCGGAGCAATTTCCGGCTCTTTGGGTTTTTTGCAGAATGGTCTCAATGTTCTCTGAGGCAATTCTGTCAATCAAATAAATACTTATCTTTCAACATCTAAAAAAACAGATAAATATAGCCCACCAATCTAAAACGAATGATGAAAAAACTTTCAGTAAAACTTACTTTTTTTGTGATCATACTTGCTGCATTTATGGCATGTTCCTCGGCTAAACCGAAAAATGAAGGATGGATTCAATTGTTTAACGGGAAAGATTTAAATGATTGGGATATAAAAATTACAGGTTTCCCTTTGAATGAAAACTACGGGAATACATTCAGGGTTGAAGATAGCCTGCTGAAAGTCAGGTATGATCAGTATGATAAATTTGACGGGCATTTCGGACATATTTTTTACAAGCACCCTTATTCACACTATAAAATCAGGGTTGAATACCGGTTTGTTGGAGAACAGGCTTCCGGAGGTGCCAGCTGGGCATATCGCAACAGCGGAATCATGATTCATGGTCAAAGCGCTGAAAGCATGGATTTAAATCAGGATTTCCCGGTTTCAATTGAAGTTCAGTTGTTGGGCGGAAACGGAACCGATGAGCGCACAAATCTAAATGTTTGCACTCCGGGTACAAACATTGTTCTAAATGGACAACTTTGGACAGAGCATTGTACGAATTCCACATCGAAAACTTATCCCGGTGACCAATGGGTTACTGCGGAAGTTGAAGTACAGGGAGATTCGATCATTCGTCATATTATTGACGGGAAAACAGTGATGGAATATACACAACCTCAGCTGGATGACCGCGATCCGAACTATTTCAAATTGCTTCCGCCTGATGGAAACAAACTTCTGAAAAAAGGTTCAATTTCGTTACAGTCTGAAAGTAGTCCGGTTGATTTCCGAAAGGTTGAATTGCTTATTCTGGGTGATGACTAAAACCTCTCTCCAGCCCCTGAAGCCCCTCTCCAACCTCTCCCCAAAGGG
>JAENXB010000243.1 GCA_016649785.1 Flavobacteriaceae bacterium | reverse complement strand
CAATATTGAGTTCTTTGGTCGCTGCGTTAAAGTAACGTCTTACGGCAGCCAATTTGTTTTCAATGTCGGAAATTTCAGTTTGTAATTGCATAAAATTCTGACTTGCTTTTAAATCGGGATAGGCTTCTACCTGAATGCTCAATCCTTTTAATGCTGAGCCCAATTCCTGTTCAGCAGCAATCTTTTCATTGATTCCAGTTGCAGAAATGGCTTTTTGCCTGGCATTGGTTACTGCTTCCAGAGTACCACGCTCATGTTCCATATAACCTTTAACAGCACCAATAAGTTGTGGTATTAAGTCGTGACGTTGTTTTAGTTGAACATCGATATCGGCAAAAGCATTTTCCCTTTTGTGTTTAAAACTTACTAACCCATTGTAAATGGCCATTATCCAGAAGCCTAAGACAACAATAATCCCTAATATGATGAATAATCCCATAATTGATTTTTTTGTTTGATTGATCCTTAATATCCAAATATAACTTTTTAAATTTATTTAAAAAAACTGAAGCTTTTAAGCCTCTAAAACACTCATTCCCGTCAATTTAAATTATACTGTGTTTTTCACCGCCTGTAAGGTTTATATCCACTTATCCCGGAATATTCCCGGAAATTCTTTCCGCATTTTTTTCAACTGAAATGACCCATACTGAAATAAAAAGCCATTTCAGTGATATTTGTTAAAATTACCCAAAAACCCCCATGCTTATTATTTGAGATTACCCGGTGTTTTGTTTAATTTTAAGGAGGTGAGAAATATAATGGGAATTAACCTTTTAAAACCTAAATTATGAAAGCAATATATTGCAGTGATGCCGGATATGATTGTGAGGCAATAATTCTTGCCCCAACCGCAGAGGAGGTTTTAAATTTTGCCCTTGCTCATATCAGGGAAGTTCACGGGGAAAAACCCACGCCGGAATTAATTGAACAACTGACTGAGCTTATTAAGGAAGAATAAAATAAGTGGTGATTGAACGGGATTCTGAATTATAGAAGTTTTTGGAAGGAATATCTTTTTTTAGTGCAGCTTTGAGTCTTAGAGCCTTCGTGGCCAATAATTACACGCTCTATTTGGTGTTTTTTTATTGCCACAAAGACAGCAAAGCACAAAGAATCACAAAGATTTTTATACAAAATTTTAAGTTTCTAAAATTTCAAGAAACTTAACCATTCCAAATTATTGAAACCATTCCCTGAATTTATTTTTTCAAAAACAATCCTAATCCTTATTTTTTGCAACAGGATTTGTCAAACCGGCACGTGTCATCACGCCCCATTTTTTCTTTCCTCTTATCAGGTCAAAATTCCCCATAACCGCAGACCACATTATAACGGGATGATATAATAAAGGCTCAAGCAAAGCTGTTCCTATAAGCCTGAAAATATATTTGGGCTTGGTGTATTGCTGAAAAGAATACTCCTCAAAAAACAAGGCCGTAACCGAAAACAAGAACGCAAAACTATATACCGCCAGAAAAAATGTTAAAAAGATGATCCCGTTGATCTGGTTAAACAACAGTAAAAATAAAAGAATAAAATCCCCGAAAATTCGATGAGAGGTGCCAGCCATTCAAAGAAAAACCAGAAAGGAGTGCTGAGCATTCCCAGTATCTTATACTTTGGATTGAACAGCATTTTTTTATGGATCCAGAGGGTTTCGGCAGTACCTCGTGTCCACCTGTTGCGCTGGCTGTGAAGGACCTTCCAGCTTTGGGGAACTTCTGTCCAACACAAAGGATCCGGGACAAATCCAACGCTATAAGGCACATTCTTTTCGCGCATCATTCTACGCATGCGAACCAGCAATTCCATGTCCTCCCCTACTGTATTTGTATTATAACCTCCCGCTTCAATAACCGTGGGCTTATCAAACATTCCAAAAGCGCCGGAAATAAGCAGCAAACCATCAACCCTGGACCAGGCCATGCGTCCCATTAAAAATGCCCGGAAATATTCCAAAACCTGAACTCTGGCAATAAATTTTTCGGGTAATTTCACCTCGATAATTCGTCCATCTTCAATCACGCAGGAGTTGGCAACCCTGATAACCCCACCGGAAGCAATTACCTTTTTCTCATTGTTCAAAAACGGTTTTATGAGCTTTAACATCGCATCATGCTCGAGAATACAATCTACATCTATACAGCAAATAATGCTGTTTTTGCAAATATTAATTCCCGTATTTAAAGCATCGGCTTTGCCTCCGTTTTCCTTATCCACAACCGTAAGGCTTTTAAAGGCTTTGTTCCTGGATTTGTAAATTCCCCTGATCGTTTTGGTCGGAATGAAACTATGATGCAAAACATCCCTTTTCTCTAATTCATATTCCTCAATTAGCTTATTGAGCGAATCGTCCTTACTTCCATCATTTATAATCACTATTTCAAATGAAGGATAATTAATGGTGAGAAGAGAACGAACATTTTCCACAATATTCAATCCTTCATTATACGCAGGTGCCAGGATGGAAATAGCCGGTAAATTTAAGGATTGTAACATAGCCGTCTCATCCACAAAATTATTCCTTCGTTTGTAATCCCGAATTTCTATCAATGAAAAAACAGCAGAAAAAAGATACCCGGTACAAATAACTGAGCCGTAGATTAAAAAGAGCCAGCTGGCTATCTCTGTGATTTGATGTAAGGCAGAACCCATTTAAATTTTTAACTTTCTTTCAAGCATTGACTCTATATTTATTTGCTCTATTTTCTGCGGCAAAAAAAACCTCTCAATATTCAGGTATTTTATTTTCAGTTCCCATTCATCGGCAGCTATCAATGGTCTAATTTTTTGCAGATCATTATAGTCCCCAAGCTGTTCTATGGTTTTTAAAATTTCCTTTTTTATCAGTAAATTTTCCTTTTCAAAATCGGGAGTTATTAAACCGAGCAATTCCTCATATCCCAATTTTCGCAAAGACCGTATAGTTTCAATTTTAACGCTCTCTTTCCCGTGATTGAGAAATGGAAGCAGTTTGGGTATATTTTCAAATTGATTATACCGCGAGATCAATCGTATGGAAAATTCCACTACACTTATTAACTCGTGATTGAGCCATTGAGCAAAATCGGGGATTGGTCCTTCATAAAAATTCTTCAATGCATTTTCAATATAAATTTGTTGCCAGGTGGTTAATGGGCGTTTTGTTTTGTCCAGAAATTGTAAAGGATTGGATTTTGCGGTTTTTAAAAAATAAAGTTGGGATTGCTGCCTCACCTCATCCCTTTGGTCGTTTAAATAGGGTTCTATCTTATTGACAGGAATTTCTATAGTCAATTCTGAAAGGGCGTAAATAGCTCTTGCTGTATTATACCAACTATTTTTATCCAGGTCTTTGAGAATAAAAATATCCAGTTGCAACTGTGAAAAAAGTTCCTTCAGCGCTGTGGCAGATTCTCCTTTCAGGTTTTTATGAAATTGCAATATCTCTTTTATAGTGACCTTTATCTCAAGTGCTGTGTTTAAATGATTTTGTTTAAAATTTTCAATCTCCTTTTGCTTTTCGAAATCCTCATCAAACAAATAAGAATTTAAAAAATCTATCAGCAGATTTTCTTGCTTTTTCTTTTTTGAATTCCGGAAATTTTTAAAAAGACGGATTCCTATTATGAACGTCACAAGGCATATTGTGAAAAATAAAAAGAACGAAATTATAAGAACATTGATTTTCATGATCCATGCCCAATCCCTGAAGTTGGAAAAACCGTCAAATAATATAAGAAGGTTTGGAGTCATAAATGATAATTAAAATTTTCGCATTAATAATGAACTACCTCGAGGCAGAGCCATCGAGGTATCAAAACAAACGTAATTGATTTCTATGTATCTCTTTATAGTTCGATTTTCCTTGATTTTGGAGATATTTCTTGATCACTTCCTCATTAGCATACTGTCCTACGGT
>JAENXB010000236.1 GCA_016649785.1 Flavobacteriaceae bacterium | reverse complement strand
GAATAGCCCCCCTCCGCCCCCAAAGGGGGAACTAAAGTTCCGAAGGGAGAGTTTTTACCCTGGCGGGTAAATTTTTTAAAGGTATATTCCCTGACATTATAAAACACAATAGCCGCGGAGGGATCTTTGTGGTTTTTTGGTTTAATCCCACCAGTGTTTTATAATCCCGCCCGTTCTGTTCGGGCGGGATTTGATCGAAATTTTGGTTAGTGCCCGCTGGACATAGCCCGAGAACTTGCTATGAGGAAATTGATTGGCAATGAGTGGTTAAATAATAAGTTCAAATTTTTTTCTGTTTCTAAAAATATGATCCAAAAATTATTTTTTGTGCTCTTTTCATTTTTAAGTTTTTCTGCTTACTCCCAATTGGAATTTTCCGGAGAGGTAAATTTGCAGGGAATGTATTCTACCGGTGAGAATTTGCCATTCTGGATGTATATGAATCAGCGGGGAAGGATCTCTGAAAATACCAATGCGGCAGGCTGGATTACAGGAAGAGCCGTCTATGATCTTGGTTATACCTCCACTTTGGAAGTAGGAGTAGGAATTTTGTACCAGGATGGAATCTCAGACCGTGTTTTTTTGGATGAGTCTTACGTGCAGTTCAGGAACACCTGGCTGGAGGTGATCGCGGGAAGAAAGCAGCAACCGGAAAAATATAATGGGTTAAGTGCTGCCAATGAAAATATTGTATGGTCCTTAAATGCGCGACCTTTACCGGGGCTGCAGTTCAGGACCAGGGAACCCATCATGCTCTTTCCGGATGCCGACCTGGGCTTTGAAGTATCCCTTTCAGAATATTTATTGGAACAAAACAGGCAAGTTAGGTATGCCAGGGTGCATCACAAGAGTCTGCATCTGGTCTACAACCCAAATGAAGACTGGCATATACGTGGAGGTATTCAGCATTTTGCCCAATGGGGAGGATATTCCCAAAGAGACGGGCAACAACCGGAAGGGCTTAAGGATTATCTCAGAATCTTTACCGGCCGCGGGGGTGGGGAAGAAGCCCATCAGGGAGATCAGGAAAATGCCCTTGGGAACCACCTTGGAAGCTGGGAGCTGTATGTAGATAAATACTTCCCGGATTTTAGGCTGGGCTTTATTTACAATAATATTTTTGAGGATGGGTCCGGCAGCAGGTTGGCCAATTTCCCCGATGGGAGGTATGGGATCTATTTTGAGAACAAGGAGAAAGACAAACTTGTGAATGCTGTTATCTATGAATTTTTCTATACCCGGAATCAAAGCAACAATGTGAACCGCTGGGGAGCCGATAACTACCTGGGGCACACAATGACGTATAACTCAGGATGGACTTATGAGGGCAGGATCCTGGGGGCTCCCTTTTTTACTTATGATGAAAATGAAGTGATGATAGTTAACAATAAGTTTGCAGTACATCACATTGGTTTATCGGGGCAGGTTTCAAATTACTGGAATTCCTATCCCTATAAAATATTATTAACTTATGCTCATAATGAAGGAACTTTTGGAAGAGGCCTCCCGTTTGGCAATGAAGATGCCTTGCATATTTTTGGAAATCTTAGGTTGGTAAACAGACCTTTCAATTTAGAAATTCAACTGGGCTCATCCTTTAATAGTAAAAAGAAACCCATTTTCTCTGCCGGGATAAGTATTCACAAAAGTTTTTAGATCTAAATATCTGATCGGGCTGGTCAGGTTAATGGATGCTGCTTATTGCAGGAAATCTGCTAAGTATCGCCTCGCCCTGGTTTTTGATGAAATACCGGGTAGTGGAGTTTCTGTCCTAAACCTGTTTTTTATCCCTTACCATATTTCTTTTGCCCCGATGGGGCATTTTTTGTTTTTATAAAGCTATAGCCATCATTTTGGTATTTATCCACTTCTCACTACTCAAACAGTTACAATAAAAAAAATCAAAAAAATCTTAGAAAATTGAAATAAAACCAAAAATTATGTTAAATTTGAATCTCACCAAAGTGGTGAATTTTTATATTTTTAGCCCCTAACCTAAATCTATGTCTACAGCGCTATCAACTTCGTCATTTTCAGATACTTGTCATAAGATGGATAATATTCTCTATGAAATCAGGGACAGTAAAGGAATCCCAAATGATAAATATTACGAACCATGGAAGGAGGAGATATTAAAGGATCTTAAAATTTCCGGTTTTATCGTTCAAAATTCAGACCTGTATGTTCTTACCAAAGCAGGGCGTGAGGTAATTAAAAATGTGAGTTTTAAAGTATACAACCAAAAAATAAAATCAGGGACTAAAGAAACAGAACAGGATCTTCAGAAATCAACCCAAAAGCGAGTCCTAAAATTCTGGTTTTTGCTCCTGGTTTTTGCGCAACTATTTATTTTTATGTGCGTGTTATTGTACAGGTTTTAATCAGCATTAAATATATATATTAACCGCGTAAGTATTCAAAAAGCCCAACTTTTTCAAGTAACTCCCGGAATACTCATTAATAAAGATCTTAATTTTTCGGAAATTTTCCCGTCCATAATGTGTTTCTGCTGGTTTATGGGACAAAAAATAATCTGACTTTTATGGTCAACCTTTATCAGGGATGTACAGGTTTTATGTTTCCGTTTACTGTTTTCAAGGCTCTCTTTCCAAGTCCCTTTTTCTCCAATCTCCCAAGGCCTCTTTTTCACGCAGCGGGTGCGGCGTATTATTGTTTCTTATTTAAGTCTTTTCTCTTTTTTTAATTTCCACTTATCTATCAATCAGTTAGTTAGCGCTGATTTAATAACTTCCGTTAAAAAGGAAGCAAAACTTAGTATAAACACCGTAACTTTGAGGTCCTGTAGTCCCTAAATAGCAACAAAATCTATATCTTTTTCTCAAAACCTTACTGCGAGAAATATTTAGGAAAGGTTTTAAACGAAGCCTAAAATATTTTTAATGCAGTGGTACGTTTTATATACAAAATCAAGGACCGAGATAAAAACTGCTGGTCGACTCAACGACATGGGGTTTGAAGTTTATTGTCCTGTAATCACAGAAGTTCACCAGTGGAGTGACCGCAAAAAGAAAGTGACAGTCCCATTGTTCAAGTCTTATATTTTTGTGAGGATGGAAACGAAGAACCGGAATCTTGTTTTTGATGCTCCCGGGGTTGTAGCCTATCTTTTCTGGTTGGGTAAACGGGCTGTTGTTAAAGATGAAGAAATTAACGTGATCCGGGAATGGTTGGAGTGCGATGGTGTGGATGAAGCTAAGATTGAAGTTTTAAACGCGGGAGATAGGGTCACTATTTCCAAAGGAGCTTTTAAAGATCAGGAAGCCATCATCAAGGAGGTGGGCAAAAAATCAATGCGGCTTATTTTACCAAATCTCGGTTGTGTTTTGCAGGTAAAGATCAGCGAGGGGCTGGTTTAGTGGTTAACGTTCAATGTTCACCGTTTTCTGTTTATGGTTTATTGAAATTTGTGAATCCCGGAAAGAGAGATATTCAATATTTTTGGATATTCGAATTATGAGAATTATTCTCAATATAAATAATCCTATCCATTACCACATAAAAAATACAGGGGCTATAGCCCAGTTCATTTCAATTCTGTTTCCCCTGACGGAAGTTTGGGCAATAAAACAATAGGATCGGTTATGCTAAGAGAATTTATCAGAATGTAAAACAATGGACTTCTTAACAGTAAAATATAAGGTTGTGGGGAAGATGTGGGGAAATAACCACTTATGCAAATCATAAAATATTGACAATCAATATATTGTCAGGATTAAAAGTGCCCAGGACGGGACTTGAACCCGCACGCCCTAAAGGACACATGGCCCTCAACCATGCCTGTCTGCCAATTCCAGCACCTGGGCAAAAAGCGCGATTGAAAATTGAATTTCCAACTGGCTGCTTCAAAAAAAATAATTTCAGCAGAAGCTAAAATTATAGAACTTTAAAATAATCTAAGTGATCTGGCTGGGGTTCGAACCCAGGACCCTCTCCTTAAAAGGGAGATGCTCTACCAACTGAGCTACCAAATCTTGTGTTTTGAAAGTAAAGG
>JAENXB010000204.1 GCA_016649785.1 Flavobacteriaceae bacterium | reverse complement strand
GCGGTATTTTTAAATGAATCGGCTTTTTGGAGGCGGTCGCTTTCCGGGACTGTGCAATTTGTTAACGTAATAAGGGCATTTTGCACGATTCGCAAGGCCATCTTATCCTTCATTTTTTCTGCCTTATAACCCGGGTTTCCTTTTCTTACAAGGAATCCTTTTACCTGATTGCTTTCTTCATCCCTGGCCCAGATAATAATAACATCGGCAAAAGTTGCATTTCCTATCCATTTCTTTTGCCCGTTGATCACCCAGTTTTCCCCGTCAAATTTGCAGGTGGTTTCCATTCCTCCCGCTACCCCAGATCCCACATTTGGTTCTGTAAGGCCAAAAGCGCCAATTTTTTCGAGTTTTTGCATTGATGGGAGCCATTCCTGTTTCTGCGCTTCGCTTCCGCATATATAAATTGAGCCCATTGCCAATCCGCTGTGAACCCCAAAAAATGTTGAAATGGAAACATCTATCCGGGCAATTTCCTGAGCGATAATTCCTTCCATTAAAAACGAAAGATTCGGGCATCCATAACCTTCGTATGGCACGCCGGCAATATTGAGTTTTGCGAATTTTTCGATGATTTCAAACGGAAATTTTGCCCGATTCCAATGGTCGTTAACCAAAGGCCGCACTTCATCTTCCATAAAATTGCGCACTTTCAGTTGAAGTTCGCGTTGTTCCGGAGTGAGTTTTAAATCCAGATTGTAAAAATCCCCGTCAATAGGAGGAAGGTCATGCTGTCCTTTTCGTTGTTTGGTTTTCAACATTTTCATGAAACCTTTCAATTGGCGTTCGTCTAAAGAACCCAAAGCTTTCATCGCTTCTGCCAGGTCTATTTTTTCATTGATTTTTACCAGTTGATCCATATCAACCGATCTTAATAAATTGATGGTATTTTTTACTTTTTCTAAAATTGACATTGGGGTTGTTTTGATTTTTCCTAAAAATAAGGATTTAAATAGCATCCACTTGTTAAAGCTTTCCGAAGAAAAAGTCAAAAAAAAATGACTGCCCGGTAAGAGCAGTCATTTTATAAAAATCTCGTAGGTTAAAAAAACCTTATTTAGAGTTGAATATTTTTTATTCCCCCTTCGGGGGTTAGGGGGCTTTACAATCCAAATACCTTTTTCACTTTATCCACATAATCCAGTTTCTCCCAGGTAAATAATTCAACTTCCCTGGTTATTTTTCCGTTATAAGGGCTTTCAAAAATTTTGGTAACCATTTTAGGTTCTTTTCCCATATGCCCGTAAGCTGCCGTTTCCCGGTAAATAGGATTGCGCAAATTCAGGCGATCTTCTATTGCTGCAGGTCTCATATCAAAAATTTCAGCAACTTTCTTGGAGATCTCGCCATTGGTAAGATCCACATTTTTAGTGCCGTAGGTATCAACATAGATAGAAGTCGGTTTGGCCACGCCAATGGCATAAGAAACCTGTACCAGGATTTCCGGGGCCAATCCTGCAGCAACCAGGTTTTTTGCGATATGTCTTGCAGCGTAAGCGGCAGAACGATCCACTTTACTCGGATCTTTTCCTGAAAATGCTCCGCCTCCATGCGCGCCTTTTCCGCCATAGGTATCCACAATGATTTTTCGTCCGGTAAGTCCCGCGTCCCCGTGAGGTCCGCCAATCACGAATTTTCCGGTTGGATTTATATGAAAGGTAATATCATCATTGAACAATTTCCGGACATATTCAGGAAACTGTTCCTTTACCCTTGGGATCAGGATCTCGATCATATCCTTTTTGATCTTTAACAGCATCCTGTCATCATCCGTGTCAAATTCGTCATGCTGGGTAGAGATCACAATGGAATCAATGCGTTGAGGCACATTTTCATCGCTGTATTCAATAGTTACCTGGCTTTTTGAATCGGGACGCAAATAGGTGAGCTCTTTATTCTCCCTGCGCAATTTTGCCAGTTCTATCAGGATCTTATGGGAGATATCCAGTGCCAGGGGCATATAATTTTCGGTTTCGTTGGTAGCGTAGCCAAACATCATACCCTGGTCGCCTGCGCCTTGTTCTTCCTTGATCACGCGGTCAACTCCCTGGTTAATATTCTGGGATTGCTCGTGGATCAGGGAAATAACCCCGCAGGATTCTCCGCTAAATTTATATTCGCTCTTGGTATATCCAATATCGTTCACCACGTCCCGCGCAATTTGCTGCAGGTCCAGGTAAGTTTCACTTTTCACCTCTCCGGCCAAAACAATTTGCCCGGTGGTAACAAGAGTTTCACAAGCCACCTTGGAGTCTTTGTCGAATGCTAAAAAATTGTCTAAAAGAGTGTCGCTAATTTGGTCTGCGACTTTATCGGGATGTCCTTCAGAAACACTTTCCGAAGTAAATAAATAAGCCATTTTCTGTATTTAAATTAATAGTACTGATGGGCTTTGACGTGAAAGGCTAGAGGAGTTTACACTGCTTTAGCATTTTTTAAGGGTTGCAATCAGTCAAATTATTCCCTGAGATCAATTAGTGGCAAATGTATAAAAATTGAATGAATAGCAACTTGTTTTAATTAGATTTTACAAAGTGTTGGCGAAAACACTGGAAATAGAGCATAGAGCATAGAGAAAAGAGCATAGAGAAAAGAATCAAGACAAGAACCAAGAGGAAAAGGTTCCGAAGGGTCGGGTGAGGAAGGAGTGGAAAGTTGTGATTTTTGGAAAAGTAATCTGATAGTTAGGATTAATTCTGATTTTTATCTGCGAAAATCTGCGACCCGATAGCTATAGGGAACGGAAATTTAAAAATGGGCAGTGCTGAAATCAATTTTTAAAATAAGTAAACTCTAATCAGGCAAGGATTAAATTGCAATATTGAATCCCTGCCTGATTTTTAATGCTCCTGTAGGATTTTTTTAAAAAAAAATCAAAAAAAATTTGTTTCCTATCTTTTTCTGTTGTTATATTTGCACTTACGAAATAAGAAAATGAATCGAGTAATGTGCAATATGTGTTTTATGATGTGGGAAAATCCTGCAGCGGAGACCTTTGCGTAAAACTTAAACTATAAGAATTACTAAAGCCGCTGCCACCCGCAGCGGCTTTTTTTATGGGAATATTTCACAGATGTAGAGGATAGAAAATACAAAATAGAGGTAAGAGGAAAGTGGAGAGGAAAGAAAATATTAGTGCATTCGTGGCTTAAAATCCACAATCCACGAATTAGAGATAAACGGAAAACAAAAAACTGACAAATGAAAAATAATCCTGCAATAGAAAAAATGATGTGTGGTATGATGCAAATGTGTATGATGTGCGCAGGAAACCGCTATTGCCAAAAATTCAGGATATAAATTAGTTTTATATAATTCAATTCCTAAATCCCTTCGGCAAACAAGCTGAAGGGATTTTTTTTTTAGCCCCCCCCGACCCACGAAGGGGGAGAGAAAAGAGAAAAGAGACAATAGAAACACAAACAAGAGTTAGAAAAAACATTCGTGCATTCGTGGCTAAATAAACAGAATAAATAACCCAAATCAACGAATCAACAACGAACAACAAACCATAAACTATAAACACCAAACACAATGAGCACTCAAAAATTCGCAACAAACGCACTGCACGCAGGTCACGATGTAACTTCAAACGGTGGAACCAGGGCGGTTCCAATCTACCTGACCTCTTCTTATGTATTTAAAAATTCTGAACATGCGGCCAATTTATTTTCCCTGGCTGAACCCGGTTTTATTTACACCCGGATCAACAATCCCACAAACGATATCCTGGAACAACGCCTGGCAGCCCTTGAAGGTGGGATAGCAGCCGTGGTAACGGCTTCGGGAACAGCTGCTACCAGCACAGCTTTACTCACATTGCTAAGAACCGGTGACCACATTGTGGCTTCCAACAGCTTATACGGCGGAACCTATAATTTTTTAAGTGTTACCCTGCCGCGTTTTGGGATTACTACCACTTTCGTAGATCCTTCAGATCCCGAAAACTTTCAAAAAGCTTCCAAGGAAAACACCAGGGTATTTTTTATTGAATCCCTTGGAAATCCAAAACTGGATGTTTTGGATATCAAGGCAATTTCCAAATATGCGAAAGCGCATAAAGTTCCTTTAATAGTTGATAACACGGTGGCTACTCCGGCTTTGCTCAATCCTATTGCACACGGGGCCGATATCGTAATACATTCCCTTACAAAATACATCAATGGAAATGGAACAGCGCTTGGCGGGGTAATTATAGACGCAGGAAAATTTAACTGGGCAAACGGAAAATTCCCTGAATTTACAGAGCCATCTGCAGGTTATCACGGACTTGTTTATCACGATGCTTTAAAGGAAGCCGCTTTTATCGCGAAGGTTAGGATTGAAGGTTTGCGCGATCTTGGCGCTGCATTGAGTCCGTTTAACGCATTTCAAATTATCCAGGGGCTGGAAACTTTGGAAATTCGTGTTAAGAAACACAGCGAAAATGCGCTGGAATTGGCAAAATGGCTTCAGAAACAAGAGGAAGTTACCTGGGTGAATTATCCCGGATTGAAAGACAGTCCGTATTATGAACTTGCACAGGAATATTTGCCAAAAGGACAAAGTGGCGTGGTAACTTTTGGCGTAGAAGGCGGATTTGAATCGGCAAAAGTTGTGGCCGATGAAACCCAGATATTTTCGCTTTTGGCCAATATTGGCGACACAAAATCCCTGATCATTCATCCTGCAAGTACCACCCATCAGCAATTAAGCGATGACCAACAGGAATCTGCGGGCGTGGCCAAGGATTTAATCCGACTTTCAGTGGGATTGGAAAACATAGAAGATTTGAAATCAGATTTAAAACAGGCTTTTGCCAAAATAAATAAAAAAGTTTTGCAATAATTTAGTGTTGGTTGATGAAAGGCGGGCAGGATTAAACTTGCTTCTCAGGTTTCCTGTCGGCTTTTATTCAAAAATAAATTCAGCATAAAAAT
>JAENXB010000190.1 GCA_016649785.1 Flavobacteriaceae bacterium | reverse complement strand
CCAAAGAGATTCTCTCTTTTATAATTGAAGAAAGCCCTTCAGGAAACATTCTTTTACAGGCAAATCAATTGTTGATGGGGATGAAGATAGATACTGCAGGGAAATCAGATTTCGAAGATATCGATAAAGCTTTTCAGGGGTTGTTTCAGCAATTCGGCACCGGTATGGAAACCTTGCAATTGCAAATGGATTACGCCAATTTTCTGGCTTTTAAACAGGGACAGATCCAGCTGGCTTTAGATTTGCTGCAGGAACTTTCAGGTAAAACCACCACTAATTTTGAACTCGCCGTTGTTAAAATGGTGCTTGCGGATATTTTGGTGCTGGATCAAAAATTTAACCAGGCGCTTATTTATTATTCACAGATCCAGAACCTGGTAAAAAATAATGAAGTTGCACAGGAAGCCCGGTTTAAGGTTGCAAAAACCAGTTATTACAAGGGGGATTTTGAATGGGCAAAAACCCAGTTGGATGTTTTAAAAGCATCTGCCACCCAACTTATTGCGAATGATGCCATGGAATTGAGTTTGCTCATTCAGGAAAATGCTTTGGAAGATTCAACCCAAACCGCCTTAAAATTATATGCCCGTGCCGATCTGTTATCATTTCAGAACAAAAACCAGGAAGCGATCGCTGTTCTGGATGAAATTTTGACCAAACACAAAGGCGAAAAAATTGAAGATGAAGCGCTGCTCAAACAAGCGGGATTGTTTGAGGCAGAAGGGAATTGGCAGAAGGCAGAAGAAAATTATTTAAAGATCCTGCAATTTTATGGCAAGGATATTTTATCAGATAACGCTACCTTTCTCCTGGCCGAACTTTATAACAATAAACTGCACCAACCTGAAAAAGCCAGGGATTTTTATGAGCAAATCATCTTTAATCATCCCGATAGTATTTACTTTGTAGACGCGAGAAAAAAATACAGAATGCTGCGGGGAGATACTATTGAATAAAGCTTGCAAAACACTTTTCCCGGGAAGAAGAAACTAATCAACAATTAAAAAAAGCATTCCCTTATTTTGGGGAAGGATTTAATAAGAGACTTACTTATGTACATTTACAACGTAACCATCAATATTCAGGAAGACATACATGAAAAGTGGCTGGAATGGATGAAAAACGAACATATCCCGGAAATGATGGCCACCGGAAAATTCACTAAGGCCTTGATGTCAAGGGTGATGGTGGAAGAGGAAATGGGCGGTTTAACGTATTCAGTGCAATACACCACCAAAAACAGGGAAATGTTGTTGAGGTATTATGAGGAAGATGCAGCACGATTAAGGGCAAAAACCAAGCCTTTTGAGGGATTATTTGTAGCCTTCAGGACGGAACTTGAGATTGTAAGCGAACAATAAAACGCCTTGGATCAGGGTAAAATGACGATAAATGAGCAAAGGCAGTAAAAAATATACGCCCTATAAAGGGAAAACTACCACAGGTGACGGTTCGGTAAGAGCAAAAAAATATTTAGGGCAACATTTTCTCACAGATGAAAATGTAGCACAAAAAATAGCCGATTCCATAAGCTATTCCGGTTATAAAAATGTGCTGGAAATAGGCCCGGGAATGGGGGTTTTAACCAAGTATCTGCTCAAAAAGAACACGAATCTCCACGTGATAGAAATAGATCCCGAAAGTGTGATCTACCTCCATGAGAATTTTCCGGAATTGCACGGGAAGGTGCATCAGCAGGATTTTTTAAAATACGATTTTAAGGATATTTTTAATGGGGAACCTTTTGCCATTATCGGCAATTTTCCTTATAATATTTCAACTCAAATTGTTTTTAAGGCCCTGGAAAACAGGACTGAGATCCCCGAATTTTCAGGGATGTTCCAGAAAGAGGTGGCCCAGCGCATCGCTGCTCCTCACGGGAATAAAACCTATGGCATCCTTTCGGTATTGACCCAGGCTTTTTATGAAGTCACCTATTTATTCACCGTGTCTACAGAGGTTTTTAATCCCCCGCCCAAAGTGGAAGGAGGAGTTATCAGATTGAAGCGGAAGCAGGATTTCTCTTTGCCCTGTGATGAAGCACTCTTTTTTAGGGTGGTGAAAGCTGCTTTTATGCATCGCCGGAAAACCCTTCGGAATAGTTTAAAATCATTTCAATTGCCCGATGATCTAAGGGAAGATCCTATTTTTGATCAACGTCCGGAACAACTTAGCACAGAACAATTTATAGACCTGACATTAAAAATTCAGCAACATGCAATTTCAACTAAGTGATGAATTAGTACAGAAGATAGAACTCCTTATCGAACAAAAAGACGATAAGGAATTGCTGTTGCATTTGGAGGAGATCCACCCGGCCGATATCGCCGAAATTCTCACGGAGATCGATCTGGAGGAGGCTACCTATATAGTAAAATTACTGGACAGCGAAACTACTTCTGAAGCCTTGATGGAATTGGAAGAAGATGTCCGGGAGCGCATTCTGGACAATCTGTCCTCCAAGGAAATTGCCGAGGAACTGGAAGAGATGGATTCTGATGATGCGGCCGATATTATTTCTGAACTTTCCGAAGAGCGCCAACAAAAGGTCATATCCCATATTCAGGATGAGGAACACGCCGAAAATATCGTGGAATTGCTTCGTTATGACGAGGATTCTGCGGGGGGGCTTATGGCAAAGGAGATGGTAAAGGTCAACGAAAACTGGAGTGTTACCGGATGTATGACCGAGATGCGTGCCCAGGCCGAAAATGTGACCCGCGTGCATTCTATTTATGTAGTGGACGATAAAAATAAATTAAAAGGGCGACTTTCTTTAAAAGACCTGCTCACGGCTCCCAGCAAAGCCAATATAAGTGATGTTTACATTCCAAAAGTGGATTATGTAAATGTGCACACGCCCGCGGAAGAAGTTGCCAGGGTCATGCAAAAATATGACCTGGAGGCCATTCCCGTGGTAGATGAGATGAACCGTTTGGTGGGAAGAATTACCATTGATGATATTGTGGATTTTATCAAGGATGAAGCCGAAAAGGATTATCAAATGGCGGCCGGTATCTCTGAAGATGTGGAAGCCGATGACAGCATTTGGAAACTTACCCGCGCACGTTTGCCCTGGCTTATCCTTGCCCTGTTTGGCGGATTTATAAGCGTTTCAGTTCTGGGAACCTTTGGTGCTGCTATGAAAAATCATGCAGCTTTATTCTTTTTTGTGCCTTTAATTGCAGCGATGGCAGGAAATGTGGGGGTGCAATCTTCGGCTATTGTATTACAGGGACTTGCCAATAAAAGCCTGAAAGGCTCGTTATTCAAACGATTGCTCAAAGAAATAACATTAAGTCTCTTCAACGGAGTTGTTTTAGCCATTATCCTGGCAATTGGAGGGACCTTTTTGCTTGGATTCGATATGATCTTTGGGTTGACGATCGGGATATCACTTATTTCGGTTATCCTTATCGCTTCCCTGATAGGAACTTTCGTGCCTATAACCCTGGATAGAATGGGAATAGACCCAGCTATGGCCACAGGCCCTTTTATTACAACCAGCAACGATATTTGCGGGATCCTCATTTATTTTACTATTGCCAAATTGATGTTGGGATTTTAATACATCCGGCTTATTTCTGTACAGTAGGGGGAAATATCAGAAATTTAGAATTATTGAAAGATTCAGAATGAAAGCGATCGATCCAAAACAGAAATTGACCAAATTCAGTCAGCACTGGCATCCGCATCAAATAGCGGTTGTCAATGATATGCAGGTATTGCTTGCAAAAATAAAAGGGAGTTTTGTGTGGCATCAGCACGATGAGGAAGATGAACTTTTTCAGGTGTTAAAGGGGATCCTTTATATGCAGTTTGAAAATAGTACCGAAACAGTCCTGCAAGGAGAAATTATCGTGGTGCCAAAAGGCGTGAAACATTGCCCGATGACTAAAAATGATGAAGAAGTGCACATCCTGCTCTTTGAAAAATGCTCTGTGAAGCACACCGGGAATGTTGAAAGTTCCTTAACAATAAATGATTACCCAAAAATTTAAAAAGCGATGATAATTCTTCACGCAGACAGCAACCACCCGCACCTGATCCAAAAACTGGAGCAGGCGGGGCACCAAAATATTGAAGCCTACAACCAAAGCAAGGAAGAAATCCTCAAAAATCAGCATTTATTTGACGGAATCGTGATCCGGAGCCGGTTTAATATCGATAAGGAATTTCTGGATGCCGCACCCAATCTGAAATTTATCGGAAGGGTAGGAGCCGGTTTGGAAAGCATTGATGTTGATACCGCTGAAAAACGCGGAATCGCGCTCTTTTCAGCACCGGAAGGAAACCGAAATGCGGTTGGTGAACACACCTTGGGAATGTTGCTTTCTTTATTGAATAAACTCAACAAAGCCGACCGCGAGGTACGGCAGGGACTTTGGCACCGCGAGGCCAATCGGGGGATCGAAATGGAAGGAAAAACCGTGGGAATTGTGGGTTACGGAAATATGGGAAGATCCTTTGCGAAAAAACTCCGTGGATTTGATGTTGAGGTAGTGTGTTACGACATCAAAGAGGATGTAGGAGATGAATATGCAACCCAGATGGATCTGGATGAATTTAAGCAAAAAGTTGATATAGTGAGCCTGCACACTCCCTGGACTCCACAAACAGATAAGATGGTAAATACCGATTTTATAAGGGGTTTTAGAAAGCCTTTTTGGTTTCTCAATACCGCCCGTGGGAACTCGGTGGTTACAAAAGATTTGGTTTCGGCACTGATAGAAGGTAAAATCCTGGGAGCCTGCCTTGATGTGTTGGAATATGAAAAAGCCTCCTTTGAAACCCTGTTTTCTGAAAAGAAGATTCCCGTACCGCTTCAGGAATTAATGTTTCTGGAGAATGTGATTCTCACTCCCCATATTGCCGGCTGGACTGTGGAATCTCATCAAAAACTGGCAGATACCATCGCTTCCAAGATTATAGAAAGATTCGGAAAAGGGAATTTTTTTCCAGACGAAAGAATATAGATGAAAGACTGATATATTGACACATAAAATTATGTAATAATTTTATGTGTCAATATATAGCCGTCACCTTAATAGGCATCTTATCTTTACAACAAGGACTCCAATAACCCAAAGATTTTTTTAGTGCAACCTTGAGTCTTACAGCCTTAGTGGCGATAATTCGTGTATTCAAACTGATATTTTTATTGCCATAAAGACACCAATCTTGAGTTGAAAAATCCTTCCAGGGTTTCAAGCTCCGGAAGGATTAAAAAAATTTTCTGTATCCCCTGACTTCAGTCAGGAGATACAGAATTGATATGAACCGGGCTTTAGCCCCTATATTTTTATGAAGTAACAAAAATCCACAAAAGGTTTCTATTTGCGATTTTATGTTTCTACAGCGTTCTAAAACAGAACCTAATAAACAGAACCAAATTATTAAATCCCTGAGGCCACTAATTTTTCCACCCTTCCCACTTCTCCTGTGGTCAATCGCACTTTTATCCCATGTGGATGAGAAGAGGATTTTGTAAGAATATCAGCCACGGTTCCTT
>JAENXB010000167.1 GCA_016649785.1 Flavobacteriaceae bacterium | reverse complement strand
TATCCAGGAAATGCCAAAACGTAGAACCTAGCTCGATCCCAAGCATTTGGCCGGGACGATAGCGTTGTTTAAAATGATTATAAATTACCACTAAGAGCACGATTAAACCCGCTGCCAGGTGAGCGAGGTGAGCTAAAACAATGACATAAATAAAGGAAGTGGTAATATTGCTTTCGCTTCCCGTAAAGTAATATCCAGCCTTGATTATTTCAGAAAAACTCTCAAATTGCAATACCATAAATGTAATTCCCAGCAATAAAGTAGCTATTAAAAAGGCAGTTGCATTGGTTCTTTTATTTGCCGAAATGCTCTTTTTTGCCAGTAATAAGGTCATACTGCTGAAAACAATTACCAGTGTGCTCCAATACATTGCATCTGGAAGTTGAAAATCGACACCCCAATCCGGACGGTTTTTACTTACAACATACGCGCTGGTCAATCCGGCAAACATCATTATCATACTTGCCATACCAAACCAAAGCATCATTTTTTTGGCACGTTCTATTTTTTGATCCCTTGTTCCTTCTGTTAAATCCATTGTCTTATAAATTTATCTAAAACATATACTATTTGTAGCAAGGTGATATATGAAACACTTGCAAACATCAATTTTTTTGCTGACTGCGCATCTTTGTTCTTATACAATTGAATGGCATAATACAACATCCCCAACCCAAGGATCAAAATAATACCCCCTGAAACGGGAGTTAAATATAGTTTCCCAGTCACCCCAAATACAGGAATAAGGGATACCATTATGGTCCAAATTGTATAAAGAACAATCTGTACAGCCGTACCTTTATCGCGCTTACCGGTGGGCAACATAAAAAAACCACCTCTTTTATAATCGTCGTACAACCACCATCCAATCGCCCAAAAATGCGGAAATTGCCAAAAGAACTGGATCATGAACAAAGTCCCTGCTTCAATACTAAACTGATTTGTGGCGGCTACCCATCCTAACATAAAAGGAATAGCTCCGGGAAATGCGCCAACAAAAACAGAAAGTGGCGTTCTGGTTTTTAAAGGGGTATAAATACTTACGTATATAAAAATACTTATAGCGCCAAACATGGCGGTTTTTGGATTTATTATATACAATACGATCAACCCTAACAGGGTAAATGTACTGGCAATAATAAATGCGGTATTAACCGACATTCTTTTGGCAGGAATGGGCCTGTTCATGGTACGATGCATCAGGATATCCAGATCGCGCTCAATAATTTGATTGTAAGCGTTGGAAGCTCCCACCATAAAATACCCGCCTATGGCAAGCAACAATACAGTCACGAAATCTATAGTTTCGGCTCCAAGAAAATAACCGGCCACAGATGAAAAGACCACGCTTATTGCCAAACGCATTTTAGTGATCTCTTTAAAATCTGAAAGGATTGAAACTGAAGGAGTATGTAGTTGTGTATTACTCAAAAAAGCAATTTTTTTATTGGCGCGAAGATACTCCTTAATTATGTTTTCACAAGAGCGCCAATTAGTTAAATTTTAAGAATTAAAAATATGAAAATATTTGAATTTCACCCCAAAATGATTTTTAATGAAGGTTTAAAGAGATATTTCTACATAAAACCTTGAAGATATTATAAAAACATTGTTTTTTGGCGGATAAAAAAGTGAAGGAAAAAAATCTCCTGTATCACCTGTAAAATTGAGAACTACTTTTCTTTTGGCATTTCAGCCACACGAAATTTCTTGAACTAATCAGTTACCAATATTTTAATAATCAAAATACCAGTTAAAAATATCAGTTCGCAGGCCAATATTGAACCAAACGGTATTGTTTTTAAAATTTTGAGAGGTATTTACTTCGGGATCAAAATTCCTGTAAATCAAACTGCTGAATAATTTCAGGTTTGTAGCCGGGTTTACAATGTATCCGGCTTCTATTTCAGAATAAATTGAGGTCGTAGTATTTCCCTGCCCTATTTTAACCCCATTTTCCAATGCTCTTTCTCTTTCACTTCGGTAAAGATCCCCTCCATAATAGGCATCATCTTTACCATCGTTAAAATCAAATCCGCGTTTTCCAAAGATAATCTTTGCACTCCCAAAGACCCTGTCTTGCCTGTATCTGGCAATTGCAATAAATTCCCTAAAATTCGCCCCCCATAGGTGAGCCATGGACTGGTTGGCATGGCCGTAATTTAACACTACCGAATTATGAGAATAGGTATAAGGCCGAACCTGGTTGTATTCTGCCTGCAAATAGAGATTTGGAACATCGAAGGCATTAAAATATTTAATTCCAAGCTGGAAGCCAAGCTTGTTTTTCCAACTTTGTTCTCCTCCAAATATCTTTGAGGTGGAAAATTCATCTATAACCCACTGCCCATACAAATTAACCTGATCGCTCCATTTGTATTTTCCGGTCAAGCCTATTATTGCATTTCCTCCCCTTGCACCGGTAGAAAATTCAATAGACCTATAAAAGATTACCGGATTGAGAAAATTCACGTCAAAACCGCGGCCATTATCATTTTGCCAGATAACCGATTCGAAAAGACCAATATTTAAGCGTTTGGTGAGGTTCAGGCTCAGGTAATGATTTGCCATATATTTGGTTCGATAAGAACCCTGATCTGTCACTTCTTCCCTAACATCTCTTAATGACATCCAGGTATTTGTATATTTTAATTTCCAAAAGGAGGTATTGAGCTTTAAATAAGGATGCGGGCTCGCATTATCACTTAAAAGCAGAGAGCGGTATCCATCTCCAATAAAATTATTCCCGTGCCCAAATTGAATATTAAAAAATTCTGAAGGATTGTAAGAAATATAACCTTCGGCCACCGGATAATCAAACCCGTTGTTCATGAACTCCTTTGCAACTCCCCTGCCGGGAATTATGGCCGGGTTCCCCCCATAAGGCTTTATACTTTCCGCATATCTGTTAAAATAATCGGCAAACCTACCCTGGCTTTCAAAAACAACAGTGTAAAAGTTTAAATTCTTACCCAGGCCGCCTTGAAAAATTGCTCCCCGGGCATTGTTGTAAGTGAGATCAAAATCGCTTTGAAAATCTTTTCCCAATTGAAGATCCAAAACAACATCGCCGGTAAACCAATAATTTTCACCCTGAAATGTCACCAGGTGTTCATTCCATAATTTTCGTCCCAACCAAGAAGATGTATTTTTTGTGAGTTGCTCCCGTTCACCATCAAAATCGTAATATTTTGAGATCTCACTATATAAAAATGGTTTTGAGGCGGTATGGCTATTGGTTCCTATCCTATTTATTTCAGCCTCAAACCGGCTATATCTTTCATGAGAAAGTGGAATATTCAAATTACTGGTAGTTTCCCTTATTTTAAATGGTCTGGAAACGATTTTCTCATATTCCTCCAGCACATTCGGGATTTCCTGAATTGTATCTTTTATGTCAATTGATTCAATCTCAACAGGAATTGAATCACTGTGATCCATTGGGATCATTAGCTGCATCCTGAACTGAACGAAAGTTGGTTTTCCGTTAAAAGTTGCGGGCGCTATTCGGGGCAATTCATTAAAAACACGGTTGATCTCGTCCTTTAATTCAGAATAAATAGCATCTGTGTACAATACTTTAAAGTCACCTTCACTGGTTACCTCAAAAAGCACCAACATTTCCCCTGTATAGTTTTCTTCTGATACTTTTTGAGGTAAGATGAAATTATCGGTCACAAACTGTTTCAGGGCATTCTTAAAACAAGCTTCTTCCTGATTATGCACTGAATTCTGACATTCTGAAAAAACAGGATACGTCTCGAAATCCGAAAAATCATCCTGCGCCAAAACGGTTAAGGAAAAGGAAAAGCAAAGCAGGAATCCAAAATACTTCATAAAGGGGGAAAAAGTGTTTGGTTGAGACACCTGAAAGATACCAATTTTTTTGTTGTTCCAAAATAAAGACAATAAAAGAAAAATTCCCAAACTGCTTTGCAATTTGGGAATTTAAATTATGTCTTAAACATGTTCTTTAATCCTGAACCTGGAATACAATTGGCAAGGAATACATAACCCCTACCGGTTTTCCACGTTGTTTACCCGGTTGCATTTTAGGAAGGGAATTAATTACCCTTGCAGCTTCCTGCTCTAATCTTGGATGTGGTGCACGGGAACGAACATCGGTAACATTTCCGTTTTTATCGATCTTAAACTGGACTATTACCCTGTTTATTCCTGTTAACCCAAGTTGGCTCCCCAAATCTGTATTAAATTTCTTTCTTACGAATTCATCTATTTTTTCACTCATGCATTTTTTACGCTGATCGTTGTTTTTCATGCTCTCACAACCCGGATAAATTGGCACATTTTCAATAACAGCAAAAGGCACATCTGCAATTACTTCTTCTACAGGAGCTTCTACAACCTCCCTTACTTCAACAATTTCTTCCTGATTTGTTTCTGTAGATTCAATAATTGTTTCTTCCACTTCCTCTTCATCTTCAACTATTTCAATAACTTCTGGTGCCGGTGGTGGTGGTGGTGGTGGTGGTGGCGTATTTAATATTTCTGTAATTGGAATTTCTTCGTCTTCAAGTTCACCTAAATTTAGCTGTCCTGCATCATATGCTGTTCTCTCATAAGTCTTCCATTCAATGGCCACGTAGGATATTAAAAGGACTAAGATTAGACCCATCTGGAGAAAGAGGATACTTTTTTTAGTTAAATCTGCTTTTGGATTTTTCTTGGGTTCCATAATTCGTTACTGATTAATAAGGGTGGCTAATGTAAAAAAAATTTTCATAAAAATAAATTAAACTTTTGTTTTATGCGTTTTAAGAAATTCAAAAAAACAATACAAAAGAGAAAAGCAATAAGAACACCAATACTATTGGCCAGAACATCAGCCCAATCAGGCTGACGATAACTGGTTAGGGCTCCTTGCAAAACCTCAATTAACATACCAAAAACAATTACAAGGGCCGAAATGTTAAAAAATTTCTGTATATAATTAAGAATTCCGGACTTTTTCATCAAATAATAAAAAAGCCACAACAAAGTTAAAATAAAATAAGCAACCCCATGTAACATTTTATCGGTAGGGTTAAATCCCCCTACCGATATTTTCCCCAATGGAACAAGGGATAATGTTGATATTATAAGGGTGTAAACAACGGCAATTATTAAAAATAATCTAACTGCCAATTATATCTTCGTATTCTTCTGGGCTTAATAAATCGGATACCTGGGATTGGTCAGAAATTTTAAGTTTTATCATCCAGCCTGCTCCATAAGGATCTGAATTTACTTTTTCCGGGGTGTTTTCCAGGCTATCATTGAATTCCAGGATCTCTCCGGCAAGCGGCAAAAATAAATCTGAAACAGTTTTCACGGCTTCTACTGTTCCAAAAACTTCTTCGCGCTCTAAAGTTTCTCCCAAGGTTTCAACCTCAACATAAACTATATCGCCAAGTTCTCCTTGTGCAAAATCTGTGACTCCAATGGTAGCCACGTCACCTTCAATTTTCACCCATTCGTGATCTTTGGTATATTTTAATTCTTGTGGAATATTCATAAAATTTGTTTTATAAGAGCGCAAAGTTAATTTTTTATTCGTTTTGGTCACCCAACATTTAATTAATTTCCAAAATTATATCTCAATGTAATTCCCGACCTGATTGTTGTTTGCGGAAATGCCGTGGAAACCGCGTATTCAGAAAAGGTGTGATCGTAATAAATCAAGGCAGTTAAGTTTTTGGATAGGGCATAATCTGCAGTAAAATTGACCGCCCACAAGTCCTGTCCCGCTATTACCTGGCTATTTTCCAAATCTAAATACCTAATAATATTGATGTTTTTTCGATAAGCCATATCCAGTTTAAAATTGAGATCACTGCTCAAAACTTTGCTCCTGCCGCCAAAATTGGTGACGACTTTTAAATCCTTAATTCTGTAGCCCAAGCCCAGCACGTATTCATTTCCTTTTACTTCTGTCAGTAAATTATTGTCAAAACTTAGTGACAAAGCCCGGTCCTTTTTTATTTCTGCCAAGATCCGGATAGCATCATTGGTTTCCAGATCGACCCTTATTAAAGGGCTAAACATTTCGGTTAAGTTGATATTTGCAAACAACAACTTGTTCATAAAATTATTTGCCTGGTTAACTTTGAACGGATCCTCAGGATCAAAATCCAGATTTGTTTGAAATTGATTAATGGTATAGCCTGCACGATATCCATGGTTCAGAGAAAACCTTCTGAAATTCTTTTTAAACCAATCCATTTTCATAAACCCGGTATATTTTATATCCCAGTTAGGCAAAGGCACATCCCGAAAAGCGCTCAATTTAACCGAGGTGGGATCCTGGCCTGTATAGGCTGCTAAAAAGGCAGATAAAAGAACCGCCTGGTTACTTTTTCCGTAACCTATTGGATAACCTTCGTCATCAACATCATTAGGATCTCTTCCATTTAAGGCCGCCAGTCTTTGTGCAATATCCAACCTGTTTTCCCTGAATTTTTCGAAAGTTTCAGAAAATGTCTGGTTATTTTTGTCAAAAGCAGTTTTAATTAATATCGTTGAGAT
>JAENXB010000128.1 GCA_016649785.1 Flavobacteriaceae bacterium | reverse complement strand
TTTTCATAGCTGATAGTGATGCACTTTTTCCCGTTTTTGTGTTCCCAATAAAAATGAGCTTCACCATCTCCCGGCTTCGGGAATACCCATCCATAGGTTTGATATTCTATATCCAGGAATTTGGCAGAATTAAACCAGTTTCCGGGGTTGTATTTCATTGGATTATCGCAAATAGTCTGGGCAACTACTTCCCCCATCATTCTGGAGGTGTACCAAACAGTTTCAATTAGCCTTCTGTTCCCAATGGCTTCGTGCTGTTCGGCACAATCGCCTATGGCATAAATATTTTTAAAATTTGTTTCCAGGTTCCTGTTCACTTTTACCCCGCGGCCAAGCTCTATTCCGGAGTCTTTGAGGAATTTTATATTCGGGGAAACCCCGGGAGTAAGTCCTACTACGGTACATTCAATTTCTTCGCCGGTTTCTGCCAAAACAACAGCTCTTGCCCTTCCGTTTTCATCGGCGAGAATTTCTTTTAAATTTGCATTCAATCGCAGATCAATATGATGTTCGCGAATATGCCTGGTGATGAGATTCGATTCTCCCGGCGGCAGAACAATATCCCAAAAGCTGGATTCCCTTACCAGAAATGTAACCGGAATATCCCTGGTTCGAAGCATTTCAGCCATTTCTATACCTATTAATCCGCCACCGACAATTACCGCTCTTTTGCACACTTTATTATCCGGGGCATTTTCTTCAAGCGAATCTACATCCTGTTTGGAATATAAACCCTGGACTCCTTTTAAATCCTGTCCCGGCCAACCGAATTTATTTGATATGGATCCGGAAGCAATAATTAGTTTGTCATAACCCATTTTTTCTCCCGAATCAAATTCCAGCTCATTGGCTTCAGGATTCACTTTGGATACATAACCGGTTTTTAATTCCAGTCGGTTTTTTTTCCAAAACCAGTCTTCATAGGGTTTTAGGTGATCCCATTTCATGTGCCCCATATAAACATACATCAGGGCGGTACGGGAAAAGAAAAATTCGGTTTCGGCAGAAATTATTGTGATTTTCTTGTCGGAAAGTTTCCGGATATGTCTTGCTGCGGTTATTCCCGCAACACCATTTCCTATTATGACAATGTGCTCCATATATGTTTTTAATTTTAGGAGATTAAAGAGATTGATAAGTTAGTTCTAAATCCATTTTCCGACTCAAATCCTACGGTTTTGGTCGTAAGTTTAAATATTACTTATAAAAAAATATGATGATAAAGTCCTTAAAAGTCTTATTCCTGTTGATTTCTACGACCTTATCTGCACAGGATACCTCAAAATTTTTTGATTCAGCCGATCATTTCTTTCAAACCTATGTTGAAAACGGAAAGGTAAAATACGCCGAAATAAAACGACATCCCAAGGCTTTATCCAATTTAATGGAAGGGGCAAAGAAAATAAAAGTTTCCCCTGAAAACCCGGATCAATATAAAGCGTTTTGGATTAAATCCTATAATTTAGCTGTTATAAGTGGGATTGTGAAAAATTACCCGGTGAGTTCTCCTATGGATCTCAACGGATTTTTTGATAAAACCAGCTATGAAATTGGCGGAAAGAAAGTGACACTCAACTCTATTGAAAACGACTTGTTAAGGGCGAAATTTTACGAACCCCGCTTTCATTTCGTCCTGGTATGTGCCGCAAAAAGCTGTCCGCCCATAATTTCTGAGGCATACAGGCCGGAAACCTTGGAAGAACAACTTCAGCGACAAACCGAAAAAGCGATGAACAATCCCCAATTTGTTCAGGTACAAAAAGATAAAGTGTTATTTTCGGAAATCATGAAATGGTATGAGCAGGATTTTACCAAAAACGGCCAAACTTTAATCGGGTTTGCCATTAAATACCGCAAAACCCCCATTCCCAATAATTTTGAAACAGGATTTTATAAATATAACTGGAAATTAAATGAATTTTAAAACCTTAAAAAGTTTTAGCAGAAAGAATGCAACAGGATCTTTTTTCTCAATGGTCTTATTGATATTGCTAAATTCTTGTCTGGCACAGGTTTCAAAAGAAAAAATCAATGGGGTGAGTTTAGTCGCGTCGCGGGAGGCGATCAGCATTTCAAACATAAAACCTATTTTAAATGTAAAAGCAAATACCGTGGCGGTAATGCCATTTGCTTTTATGGAAAACCTACAAAGCCCCGATTTAAAATTTAATATGGAGCGGCAATGGTGGGGGGAACGACTGGAGGGAGTTCGGGAAACGGTTCAATTGCTGCATCAGGATGGCCTGGGGGTGATGATAAAACCTCAAATTTGGATTTGGAGAGGTGAATTTACAGGGGATATTAAAATGAATTCTGAAACCGACTGGAAAGACTTTGAAGAAAACTATCGGGACTTTATTATGCTCTACGCGCAACTTGCGGAAGAAGAAAAGGTAGGAATCCTGGCTATAGGAACCGAGTTATTTGGATTTGTAAATGAACGTCCGGATTTTTGGAGGGAGTTGATCCCTGAAATCCGCAAAATCTATAAAGGCAAACTCACCTATTCTGAAAATTGGGATAAAGCAGATCGGGTTCCTTTTTGGAAAGAACTTGATTTTATAGGGGTTAATGCCTATTTTCCATTAAATGAAGAAAGTTCTCCAAATTTACAGCAATTGAAAGACGGTTGGAAATTACATAAATCGGGTTTGGCAGATCTTTCAAAAACTTCGGGGAGACAGGTCCTATTTACCGAATATGGTTACAGGAATATCAATTTTGCAGGCAAAACCCCGTGGGATTCCTCCCGGGAATTAAAGGGCATAAATAATGAACTGCAAGCAAATGCACTAACAGCCATTTATGAAGAATTTTGGGGGGAAGATTGGTTTGCCGGCGGTTTTCTATGGAAATGGCACCAGGACCACGAGCAGTCGGGAGGAATGGAAAACAACCAGTTTACCCCGCAAAACAAACCCGCTGAAAAAGTGGTGAAAGATTTTTACGGAAGCCTGATCCTTAACTGATCTTTCTCTTGTAATAATGGTGAATTGACTCCGGGCTTGCACCCAGTAGTTTTTTTTAATTTGAAAATAGGAAGGATCAAGACTTGGAATCCAATGTCCCTGACTTGAGACAGGAAATAAAGAATTGAAATGAATTGGGCTTTAGCCCCTATATTTTTAAGACTAAGTTCAATGAAGGATGCTTCACTGTAAAAAGAATATTGCAGATGCTATACCGAATTCTGTTCATAGTGCCTTATTTATAGTTTTCTTATACCCTGTTACAACATATTAACCTCTTTACAGTAGTTGTTCATAATAGAAATTACTGTGTATTCATTTTGGGTATTTTCAAAAAAGATATACCAGGTTGTTTTTTTGTTGGGTTTATAAAAGATGTATTTTGAGCCTAGATATTTTAATTCAATAGGGGTAATTCTGTGAGGGAAAGTTGAGATATTGGTTTCAATAAAATCATATATTTTTAAAACATAATCCGATGCAGACGATTTGTAACTAAAATAGTTTTTGTTGTAAAGTATAAGTAATAATTCATCAAAATAATCAATTACAGAATTTGGAAATAATACGCTTATTTTTCCTTCCATTTTCCAATTTTAGATAAGGAGATTTTTCTTGCTTCATCCAAAGTAAGTAACTTGTCCGTATTCCTTTCTTTAGTTTTTATATGTTCTATTTGTAGCAATATTTCTAAATCATCAACTGACTGAAGCCAATGAAGAAGTTCTTGTTTTTTGAGAAGAGGATCCATAATCATAAACTTTTGGTGAGCTAATTTAGTAAATATACGAAAATGGAATATGGAAATAAAACAAGAGAGGCTGAAAAAGTGGTGAAAGATTTTTACGGAAGCCTAATCCTTAACTGATATTTCGCTTGGAATAATGATGAATTGGCTCCGGGTATGCACCTAGCAGTTTTTTAAAATGATTTTGGAAGAATTAAGACATGAAATCCATTGCCCCTGATTTCAGTCAGGGTATAAAGAATTGAAATGAAATGGGCTTTAGCCCCTATGTTTTTAAGACTAAGTACAATGAAGGATGCCTAACTGTAAAAAGAATCTGTCTTTCTTCAATGTTATTTATTTGAAACCTGGGAGGATTCTATTAATAAACCTAACACATCTTACCCAATAAATTTTAACAAACTAAAAATTAAAGCACCAAACAGGGCTGCAATTGGTAAGGTCAAAACCCAGGACAAAACAATCTTAGAAACAACGCGAAAATCTGCTTGTTTGGTCACCGTGCCAATCCCAAAAATGGACCCCACCGAGACGTGAGTGGTAGAAACCGGTAATCCGTGGATGCTGGCTGTGGTAACTAACAAACCAGTGATCAAATTTGCGGTAAATCCCTGACCGGAATTCATCGGTGTAATTTTTTTGCTCATCGTAATTCCAACCTTTTTAGCATTTATTAATCCGCCAACTGCCATTGCAACTCCAATAGCCAGCATTCCCCATTGCACATCAAAAGCATTGATAACAATCAATAAACCGACAATTTTTGGGGTGTCATTTAACCCACGTGCAAAACTCACTACTCCGGCACTTAAAAAATGTAAGTTATCCATGATTTTTTGCACGGTGCCCCCAAGAATTTCACAATCGTATTTTAGGGTGGTTGTTTCTTTTTCACATTTTGCTATTTTCCATTCTGTATGGGAAGATGCTACAAAAGAATTGGAATTGCGGAGTATGTTTATTTCGGGTACTTCATTTATACAAATGCAACTGCTTTTGGTTATTCCTGTTTTTATCCTGACAAACCGAAAAAAAAGATACCCAAAGAAGCTGAATGTTGCAGCCATCAATGGGCTTATTAACAAGGGAATTAGAAATGTGGATCCTAACTTCGCAAAGTTAAAATCGGTTCCAACGGCCATAAGTCCTGTTCCAAAAAGTGCACCTACCAGGGTGTGAGTGGTGGAAATAGGCATCCCTATTTTTGTGGCAAGAAAAACAGTTAATGCAGCACCCAAAGCAATGGAAATTGCGAAAACGGGCATTTGTATCAGCTCGTCAGGAACTAATCCTTTACCGGAAAAATTCTTGATTAATTTGCTTGCTAAAAAAATTGCGGCTACAGATCCGGCAAAAGTAGTTGCCGTTGCCCAGGTGATCGCCTTTTTATAATTGGTGGTATTACTTCCAAAAAGTGTTGCCACACCTTTGAAATTATCATTGGCGCCATTGGTATATGCCAAAAAGCAGGCTCCAATAAAAAGCAGGAAAAGTATCATTTTGAGTATTTTTTATAAACCTCACAGTCCCAAATTTTCGGGATAAAAAACCTGTGAGGTTTAGCAATTAATTAACAACATCCGCCACCGTCATAGTGAAAAGTGGATTCGCTGATAAATATATCATCGCGTCCCAGTGATGCCAATGCCCCGGCAGTTTTATCACAAATCGCCAACGGCTGATTTTTCAATAAAATATGCCCTTTTTTGTCGTCCAAAAAGGCTTCATCCCCGTAATAAATAGCTGCTTTTCCCGTGAAAATACAAGGGCCGTCTTCCGGCATTGGATCTTTTATGGCAGCCACCTCAATAGACTCGATGTAAATTAATTCTTCAGTTGGATAATTTTTAGGATCCAGGATGCGATAAGGTTTTCTGGCCCGAATTTCTATGGTCCCAAAACCGGCATCTGTGAGGGCTTTTATGTACTCTGCAATTGGTAAACTTCCGCTTAAACACAAAGCGCGTAAACGGGCGTCGTTGCGCAAAGTTTCGTTCATGGGCTTTTCGCAGGTTGGGTCGCTCATTACCAGTTTTCCATTTGGTTTTAAAACGCGGTACATTTCTGCAACAGCTTTTTTTAGATCTTCTGCCTTGAAGATATTGAACAGGCAATTTTGCGCGGCAACATCAATGCTATTATCTTCTACCGGAAGGTTTAGCGCGTCTCCTTTTTTGAGATCGACAAACTCACTTTTAAACCAGGGATTTTGTGTTTCGGCTTCGATAAAATTCTTGCGGGAAGCTTCCAGCATTTCTTCAACCATATCCACCCCAACAACGCCACCTTTTTGCCGATTGAAATAAGCAAATTGGAGGAGTTCCATTCCTCCACCAACGCCTACATAAAGCATTTTAGGATTGTTGGAAAGATCGCGTGCATGGACGGTGCTTCCGCAACCATAGTTCATTTCCTGCATGATCTTCGGGATCTTAAGTCCCGGCAATTCCCAAATAGGATTGGTAGTGCAGCATAATCCAACATCCGGAGTTAAAGCCGCTTCTTTGTAAACATTGTAGGTGGTATCTAAATAGCTCATTTTTTTAGTTTCAATTGATTTCTATAGTTTTTAATGAAAACAGAGGGATTTTTTCATTTTCAAATCTTTCATTTTCAAATCAGTTCAGTTTCAAATCGATTTAATCAACTCTTTAAAAAGTGTGATCATTTGGGGTTCAGCTTTTTTGGCTATGGCGATAATATCTTCAATTTTCACCGGTTGCAGGTTATCCGGATCCCCTTCATCTGTAATTACGGATACCGCCGAAACAGGCAGGTTTAAGTGATTGGCGACTATTACTTCCGGCACGGTGCTCATTCCAACCGCATCTGCTCCTAATATTTTCAGCATCCGGTATTCTGCACGGGTTTCAAGCTGAGGTCCCAAAACAGCAGCATAAACACCCTTATGTAACTTGATATTTTGCTTTTTTGCAATGCTTTCCATTTTTTCGTTCATTTCAGGATCGTACGGAGCGCACATATCTACAAAGCGTTCGCCAAAATGTTCTACTCCCCTGAAGGCAAGGGGAGAGCCACCCTGCAGATTGATATGGTCGTCCAAAAGCATCAATTCGCCTTTTTTATAGTGGAGGTTGATGGAGCCGGAAGCATTGGAAACCAGCAATTTTTTAATACCAAGTCGATGCATTACCCTTACCGGGTAGGTTACATCCTGAAGGGAATAGCCTTCATATACGTGAAAACGGCCTTGCATCACCACCACTTTTTTTCCCGCCAAAACCCCGTAGATTAATTTTCCCTTGTGGAATTCAACCGTGGCGGTAGGGAAGTTTGGAATGTGATTGTAATAGACTTCCGCTTCAATTTCTATTTCATTTATTATCTGGCCTAACCCGGTTCCCAGGATTATCCCGATTTCCGGGTTGTCAAAACCCTTGATTTTTAAATATTCTGTTGTTTCCTGTATATCTTTGATCATAATTTTAAATATTGAAAAAATTGTTGGAAATCTTCGTGTTCTTTGATGTCTTCATAAACATCTATATCGTTGCGTTCATCTAATAACTGGATTTGTTGGTCTTTTAGATCTATAAGAGTATCCCGAAGAACAGTATCTGTTCCCCAGGCCTTATTTTTGAATATTTCCGAATTAAATGTGTTCATCCCCAGGAGGTAATAGCCGCCATCTTCTGCCGGGCCCAGAACATATTCAAAGGTTTCCAAAGCTTTGAAAGCTTCTTCAAGCTCTTCCCTGTTGAGGTCGTACAGATCGCTTCCAATGATGATGATATTTTTATATCCATTTTTGAAACCGTAAAGAAAGGCGTGTTCCATTTTTTCTCCCAGACCGCCTTCTATTTGGTTTTTTTTGATGTAATTATCTTCATCCCAAATATCGTTGTGTTGAATTTCTTCGGAATAATGCACTTCCCTGGCAAACTCCAGGTCCCTGGTGACCGAAACAGTATGCTTCAGTAAAAATTTATAGATCTCCAAAGCTGATTGATCTCCCACATCTTTTGCAAGGCGGGTTTTAACCTTGCCCAACTCCGGATTACGGGTAAAAATAATAAGTAAATTGGTCAATTTTGATTCTCGATCAGACATTTTTTAGTGTTTTTGATATTTCTTTAATCTTCATTTTAGTTATTTCCACTTTGGTTTTTTTTTATTCCGAGATCTATAAATACTTGCTCAAGTCACTTTTCCCTGACAACTACTTCCTGCCCCGGCAGTACAGCCGTAACAGTGTTGCGAAATAATGATATTTCTGTCGTTGAGCAGATCTTCGTTATAGTCACTGATGTGTTTTACTTTGCTGTCCACTTTCAGGCCAAGTATTTGGTTGAAATCACAGTCGTAAAGCCAGCCGTCCCAACT
>JAENXB010000358.1 GCA_016649785.1 Flavobacteriaceae bacterium | reverse complement strand
TTAAGGCTTTATGTCTGTCAAAAAAATCCATAGAATTAAAACTACTGAACCTGTTTTTATTTTTGCAATTTGGGCAACAAATCTTCAAAAGAGGAAAGGTTAAAAGCATCATCTACATTAAATGTGCCGATTTTTGACCGTCTTAATGCCGAAAGGTGCGCGCCGCTGCCTAAGGCTATTCCAAAATCGTTTGCCAGGCTTCGAATGTAAGTGCCTTTGCTGCAAACCACCCTAAAATCTACTTCCGGAAAACGAATATTTGTAATTTCAAATTCGGTGATCTCAATTTTTCTCGCCTCTATTTTTACTTCCTCACCGCTTCGGGCATATTCGTAAAGACGTTTTCCGTCTTTTTTTAATGCTGAAAATACCGGAGGAACTTGTTCTGTTTCTCCAATAAAACCAAAAGCAGCTTCAGTTATATTTTCTTCAGAAATGTGATCGGTTTTAAAAACCTGTTCAATTTCAGTTTCCAGATCGTAAGATGGAGTAGTGCCGCCCAGGGTAAAAGTCCCGGTGTATTCTTTTTCCATTCCCTGGTACTCAACTATATTTTTGGTGAATTTTCCGGTGCAAATTATCAGTAACCCGGAAGCCAGCGGATCTAAAGTTCCCGCGTGCCCAACTTTTATCTTTTTAATTTCGCAACTTTTTCGGATCAGCCAACGAACTTTATTTACCAATTGAAAGGAAGTCCATCCCAAAGGTTTATCGAAAAGCAGCACCTGTCCCTCTTTAAAATCTTCGGCTTCCATTATATTACGGTGAGTGGGTTGATGAAATAGTTGTAAAAGAGAATAAAAAATCCAAAAATGATCCGGTAATAACCAAAAACTTTGAACCCGTGTTCACTTAAATAACCTATAAAAGATTTTATAGCCAGAATCGCGACCAGAAAACCAATTACATTTCCAATGATCAATAGATTTATTTGTTCTGAATTCAATACGAATCCATCCTGGTAATAATCATAACTTTTCTTTAATGTCGCGCCGAACATTGTGGGTACCGCTAAAAAGAACGAAAATTCCGCAGCCGTAGTTCTTGAAAGTTTCTGGCTCATTCCTCCTACAATTGAAGCGCCGCTCCTGGAAACTCCGGGAATCATGGCAATGGTTTGAAAAAAGCCAATTTTTAAAGCCGTGAGATAAGTGATCTTATCCCCATCAGAAGACTTAAACCAATCATCTACCTTCAATAAAATAAACCCACCAATAATTAAGGAAATTGCAACTACCAGCGGACTTTCCAGAAGTTCATCTATAATATCATTAAATAATAATCCGAGAACAACTGCCGGCAGGAAAGCCACTAAAAGTTTCAAATAAAAATCTACGCTTTGAAAAAATCGTTTCCAATACAGAACAAAGACAGACATGATGGTTCCAAGTTGGATGGCAATGGTGAAAAGTTTTGTGAACGATTCCTGGGCAATTCCAAAAAAGGAGGATGCAATTATAAGGTGACCTGTAGAAGAAACAGGTAAATATTCTGTGATGCCTTCAATGATGGCCAGAATAATAGCTTCAATATAATTCATTTATTTTTTATTCGGATTTACTAAAATAGCGTACACTTCAATTCCAAATCCAAGCAATACCAAAGCCGGCGCTAACCGGATCCTTCTGAAATTGTAGATATCCGGATTAAAAACATTTGGATCGTCACTTCCGCCACCTGCCATCAGGATAAATCCTACTGCTATAATCGCCAGGCCTATGAACATAAAGGTGTAGTTCTTTTTTCCGAAGACAAAATTAAGATC
>JAENXB010000028.1 GCA_016649785.1 Flavobacteriaceae bacterium | reverse complement strand
GAAACAATATTTGAAGCTTATTATGAGTTAGAGAAAGAACTGGGTGGTCCGGGTGCAAGTCAAAAAACGGCTACTTTGATATATAATGCCATTAAACAATAATATTTAATGAGAAAATATTTTTATCAATTTGGTTTATTGTTCGTGTTAATGGCGCTGCTTGCCTCTTGCAGCGCATCGAAATCAAGACTTCAGACAGAACACGAATCCAGGCTTAGCTCCGGAAAATTAATTCCCACTACTCCCCCGATAACCAGGATAAACACTGCATCTCCCGAAGAAATGCCCGAAGATAAACGGGTTTACAATATCACCTCCTTTGCATTGGATCAAAAGGGAACACGTTATAAATTTGGCGGGACTACCAAAGCAGGCATGGACTGCTCCGGCCTTATTTTCACTTCTTATTTACAGGAAAATATTTCCCTGCCCCGTACCTCGAGGGCGATGTCCCTGGAAGGTGACCGCTTGGAATTGGCCGAAGTGAACATTGGGGATTTGTTGTTTTTTGAAACCAATAAGAATAAAAAAGTGATCAATCATGTTGGCCTGGTAATAGAAATCCAGCCGGGACACATCTTTTTTATTCATTCCACTACCTCCCGCGGGGTAATTATTTCGTCCCTGGCCGATGGATACTGGTTTGAGCATTTTGTGATGGCCCGCAGGTTGATCTGATTTTTTTGGTATCTTGATGGGGAATCCATCAAAATAAAACCTTGCTCAATTTCACAGTTATAAAACTTTCCCTGTTCCTGATGATGGGAATTATTCTCGGGTTTTATTTAAAACTTCCCATGGAAAATTTATTGCCCTGGGAAAGCCTGGTTCTTATTGTTTTTATATTCAGTTATTTAAGATCAGGAAAACTGTTTTTTCAGGATATTCTCTTCGGAATAAGTTGTTTTATGATGTTCATTTTAATCGGAATATTTTCTACTTCGATACATTTGCCTCAAAACCGGCCAAATCATTATTTGAACCTTTTTGTTGAAGCAGCTCCTGAACAAAATCAACTTTTAATAGCTGAAGTAACCGAAAAATTAAAACCCGGGCTTTATCAGGAGAAATACATATTAAAGGCCAAAAATTACAACGCACAACCCGCAGAAGGCAAAGTGCTTTTAAACGTTTCTAAGGATCCTGAGAACAGGCAATATGAGATAGGCGACAACCTTGCACTTCCGGCTGAATTCATCCAAATAAACGCTCCCCTGAACCCACATCAATTCAATTACCGCAACTATATGGAAAATTTGGGGGTGCTACGGCAGATAAACAGCAGTTCAAACCAAATAGTACAACTTAGATCGGACAATTTCGGGTTAAAGGCTTTAGCAGGAAAACTGAGGGCTAAAATTGTATTTGAGCTCCAACAATTCAATTTTAAACCCGAAGAACTCGCGATAATCCAGGCTTTGCTTTTAGGCCAACGGCAGGATATTTCCCCTGAAATTTATAACAATTACGCCGCGGCCGGAGTAATACATATTTTGGCGGTTTCGGGATTGCACGTAGGAATTATCCTGCTGCTTTTAAACTGGGTTTTAAAACCTGTGGAACGACTTCCGAAAGGAAAATTCATTAAAACCTTGCTATTGCTGGTTTTACTTTGGGGATTCGCCATTTTGGCCGGTTTATCCCCATCTGTGGTTCGCGCAGTAAGCATGTTTTCCTTTTTTGCGATAGGAATACAGTTTAACAGGCGAAGCAGCGCGTTAAACACCTTATTCATATCGCTTTTGTTCCTTTTATTGATCAACCCCGATTTTATTTTTCAGGTTGGATTTCAACTGAGTTACGCCGCTGTACTTTCTATCGTGCTCATACAACCCTATTTATTCGGTTTATTCACTCCAAAACTCAAGGCTGTTAAATATTTATGGGGAATTTTTACCGTGACCATCGCTGCACAAATAGGCGTTTTACCCTTAAGTTTGTTTTATTTCCATCAATTTCCCGGATTGTTTTTTATATCGAACCTGGTGATCTTGCCATTTCTGGGGATTATTTTAGGACTGGGGATCCTGGTGATGCTGTTAGCTCTTACCGGCTTATTGCCTTCAATTCTGGCTTCGTTATACGGCGGGATGATCTCTTCCCTCAACAATTTTGTCGCTTATGTGGCATCAAAGGAGGAATTTATCTTTCAGAATATTTATTTTTCGGTGCTGCTTTGTGTTTCATTTTATCTTGTAATTCTCGCGATTATTTTTCTTTTCCGAAATGCAAATATTAAAAACCTCTCTTTTTTTCTTCTCACTTTAATTTGCGTAGAAGCAGTTCTGATCTACGAAAAAACTTCAGGGGAATTTGAAGAAACCGTAGTTTTTCACAAAAGCAGGAATACGGTAATCGGGGTTAAAAAAGGACAAAATTTGGTGCTCTATCACAATCTGGACACCATTGCTTCAGCCCAAACTTTTATCAGGGACTACGGGACAAATCTGAATATAAGAACCCTTGAAGAAAACAGGTTGAAAAATGTGTTCCAACTTTCAGAAAAATTAGTGTTGCTTATTGATAACAGCGGGGTTTATGATATTCCAGGATTTAAACCGGATTTAATTATTTTGACAAATTCTCCAAAAGTGAATTTAGACAGGATAATCGAAAAATTAAATCCTGAAATGATCATTGCTGATGGCAGTAATTACCCCAGTTATATTTTGAATTGGAAAGCGACCGGATTAAATAAAAAAATCCCTTTTCACGCCACGGGCGAAAAGGGAGCTTTTATTATTGATGCTTCTGGATATAAATAAGTTGGCACATGGGGGGGGGGAAATAGAACTGAAAAATTTTGGAATATAATTTGTACTTTTGTGAAGATAATTATGAATTTACAAGAAAAAAGATATGACTAAAGCAATTAAAATAACTCCGACTTTAACAGGTCAAGATGCTGTCAATTTTTTTTAGAAAAATAAATTTTAATCGTTCTAAAAAGGTCGATAAAAAAATCTTGAAATCCATTAAAAATGATGCAGATAAACTTCACGCAATTCTGAAAACGCATTAATTAGTGGATTTCTCAAATTTAAGTTTCTTTAAAATAGAGGCGGATAAAACCTTTTGATTGTGGTGATACTGACTTGAATGATTTTCTTTTTAAAAAAGCAAAACTCTACGGCTTAGAATTAATGTCCACAACATTTGTTATTGAAGATTCTGAGAAAACTTATGCCTACTATAGTATTTTCAATGACAGTTTAAGAGTTCAAGAAAATAATTTTGCCTCCAAGAATGCTTTTAAACGCTTTCTGAAGAGCTTGGTGAGCCATCCGAAAAGACACTTCGAATATTTCCCCGCAATAAAGATTGGAAGATTAGCAGTAAACAAAAATATCGAAAATTCCGGAACTGGCAGGACCATTGTCAACTACATTATTGACTTTGCCATTGAACAGAACACAAAATGTGCTTGTAAATTAATTACTGTTGATGCTTATTCAAACTCACTGGGGTTTTATGAAAAAATGGGATTTGAATATTTTTCAGATAAAGATGAAGGTAAAGATACAAGGCAAATGTTTTTAGATATTACACCGTATGTAAAGGCTAAAATTTAATACTATTGCCAATAGAGTAGCAAAATATATCTACAATCCCGAAAATTAAATTTTAATTTTTAAACGTCCCCTTAAAATTTGCTTCATATTTCTGCCAGGCTTCCGCCGAAGTCAGTTCCTTATAATCGTTGTTGGCGATCATTTTTAAAAAAATTTCCAATTGTTCGGGAGTTCTGTAACCGACAATAGGGGCGATTATCTCCGATTCTTCATCAAAAAATACCAGGCTCGGATATCCTGTAACTTTCAATGCATCTGCAAAAAAATGCTGACTATTACGGCCTTTTCGGGCAGGATCAAAATTTGGGTTTGTATAATTAAAATCTTTATACATCACTTCTTCGGTCCCTTCGGCATCAAATTTTACTGCATAAAAATATTTATTGACATAATTGATCACATCTTTATTTGTAAAGGTGTTTTTATCCATCAGTTTACACGGGCCGCACCAGTTGGTATAGGCATCCATAATGATTTTTTTAGGCGCATGTTTTTGAGCTGCAAGAGCTTCATTCATACTCATCCACTTTATTTCCTGTGCACTAACAGATGTGGTAACCAACAAAAAAGCGATACTTATAATAAAATATTTCATTTTTCAAATTTTGTTTTTAAGTCGAAATGATCCTGAATACATTTCAATCTTTAAAATTTCATTCAATTATTATTCCAAAAGCAGAAAAGTTTATTGTTGTACTTATTTTATCTTACTCCGTGCATTAGTTTCTTTAAAAGCGGATTGAGCAAGATCGCTATAAGTCCCAATCCAATAGGGATAAAAGTGAATACCAGGAAGAAAGTCGTCATATCGTATTCAGCTGTGATCGCATCTATATTCCCTCCCATAGTACCTGCAATTTTGTTTCCAATAGCTATAGCAATATACCAAATTCCAAACATCATAGCGATCATTCTTCCGGGAACTAATTTACTGATATAGGAAAGCGCAACCGGGGATAAACAAAGTTCACCTAAGGTATGGAACAGGAAAGCCAAGATAAGCCAGATTATACTTACGGAAGCCACCTGAGATCCGGATTCGATCCCAAGAGAACCAAAAGCCAAAGCCGCAAACCCGATCCCCAATAATATAAGGCCAAGTCCATATTTAACGGAGCCGCTGGGATTGTATTTACTCTCCCACCATTTTGAAAACAATGGGGCAAAAATGATAATAAAAAGGGAGTTGAGGATCAAAAACCAGGTAGCCGGAATTTCAATTTCGTTTTCCTTAATTTTTTTAATCCTTCCGCTTATTATCGTACTCTTCTCCCCGCTTTTTAAAGTAGCATTTATTTTGGCTTGTTTTTCGGCATCCAGATATATAAACTTCCCTCTTTGGTCAACATCCATAATTGCGATCTCATCGGCAACATTGAGATCTAAAGGTTCTATAATGGTGATTTCCTGTTCCACAATTTTATCACTCTGTGAAATTTCTGTGGAGACAGTTACAGGTGTGTAAGTAAATAATGGCTCTTTGGTTTTTTTATCTATTGCCGGTTGGCCAGTTCCTTCATCTAAAACCTGCTGTTGGATCGTTGGGTAGGAAACGATAAAAGCATTGGAATTCATATCTCTGTTGATCATCCAGCCTACGATAGCCCATATTATAACAAAACTAAAACCCAATACTATATTTGCCGCAAGATACTTTTTATAGGTTTGTTTAAACAGCAGATAAAGTACCCAGGTGATAATTGCGATGGGAATCACGGTAATAAAGATATTTGCGATCAGGAACAAGGTGGCATAATTTCCGGACATGATCCTGTTTGTATAATCTTTGGCGAAAATGGTCATGGAACCACCTGCCTGTTCAAAAGCCGCCCAAAAACATACGGTGAATACCGCAAAAAACACGATCGCGATCATCCTGTCCCTTATTATGGCAGGATATCGGATAATTCTCGAGACAAGTAAATACAAAAACAGCACTAAAGCCACTAATATTACCTGAGCAGAATAATCGGTTCCTCCAAATTCGAGTATATTATTTCCACCTATTTTTGAAGCCGGATCATTAATAATCCATACCAATCCAAGCACAGCGGTAATAACAATAATAATTTTATCCAGAAAGCTAAATGGATTTAACCTGTCTCCTTCAAATTCCAGTGCCGCGGCTTTGGTTTCTTCGGTTTCAGCAATTGGTTTTTTCCCGGCTTCGCCAAATATATTTTGAGCCAGGTAAAACTGAACCATTCCTAAAAACATGAAAACTCCCGCTAATCCAAATCCATAACTCCAACCTATTTTTTCGCCCAAATACCCACATAACAGTATTCCAAGAAATGCCCCTGCATTTACGCCCATATAAAAAATAGTATAGGCCCCATCCTTTTTCTCAGGATAATTTGTGTAGAGTTTTGATATAATTGAAGTAATATTTGGCTTGAAGAAACCATTTCCGGCTATCAATAATCCTATACCTATATAAAGAAAAATAGGGTCAAATTCCAGAGCCAGGGAAACGTGCCCTAAGGTCATCAAAAAAGCGCCAATTACTACTGCCTTTCTGTACCCAAGAAATTTATCGGCGAGATAACCTCCAAGAATTGGTGTTAAATATACCATTGCAGTATAGGTCCCGTATAATGCCAGGGCATTTTCCCGCGGCCAGTTCCATCCACCCAGACCAAAAGCACTAACTAAAAACAATACCAAAATAGCCCGCATTCCATAATAGGAAAAGCGTTCCCACATTTCGGTAAAAAAGAGCACGAACAATCCCGCAGGATGTCCAAGTACATTGGATTCAAAAAAATTACCGGCGGTAGGTTTTTCAGGTGTCATGAATTACTTTTTAGGTTCAATTGCAATATCAAAAGGTTCCTGCTCCGGCATTTTCCTTTCATCATCTTCAGCACCATGAGTAAGTCTCTTAAGAGGTTTAAGCATCATTAACACTATGGATGCAAAGATTACGGTAAAGATGGTTATCCCTATGAAGGTTCTAAACTCCATTTGCGTTTGAACTTCATCAATTATTACAATTCCGGAATAATCCAATTCCTCTTTGGATAATTTTTCATCATTGTTCCTAAAGCTGAATATGGCATGATAAGGATTTTCCTGAGTGACATTCTCTTCTTTTAAGAGGTTGATGATCTCCTTTTCACCATTTTCATTTTCGAATTTCACCAAGCCCAGAACAGGTTCATTGGTATTGAGGTCTATCGCCTTAAATTGTCCGTTTTCAGGATATATTTTTGTCTTTATCTTAAAGTTTTTCCCCTTTACCAGGATGCTGTCTTTAACCTTTAAAAATGGCGTTAAATTCTCTCTGGATGCGATCAATTCAATTTTGGTAGGTTCTCCCTGAGAAAATTCACCAATCACTCCTGCAACTTTATTCCCCAGGCCAGTCGCTGCAAAATAAACCCCCATCATTAAGGAAGCATATCTCATAGGGGCAAGTTTAGTAATAAATGATAAGGCAACCGGTGAGGAGCAAAGTTCACCAATGGTATGCAGCAAATAGGCCAAAACAAGCCAGTACATTGCTGCCGCGCCGTTAGAGGCATATTGTAAGGAAGCTGCGGCCATAAACACAAAACCAAGTCCCATGATAATCACCCCTGTAGCCATTTTGAAGATTGAAGATGCCTCTTTGCTTTTTAATTTTCGTTTAGCCCAGAAATTGGCAATAAGCACTCCAAAAAGAATTATAAATAATGCATTCAGGGATTGAAAAAAGGAAGCGGGAACTTCATTTCCTATTAAGGGTAAGCTAAACGGAAGGATCCTGTTGGTTTTATCCAGGGCATAAATATTCATCAAACCACCGGCTTGTTCAAAAGCTCCCCAAAATACAATCACCAAAATAAAAGATAGCAACATGACCACGTACCTGTCTTTCATAATTTGGCTGGTCAGGTCCTTATAAACCATCATCATTATTCCCACCACCAAAGAAAGGAATATAAATAATAACCCATATCCAAATCCAATTGTGACCCATCCCACGATAGATACCACAAGCAACACAACTGTTATAATAAGTTGTAACGGAGATTTTAACAGATCTGCAATTAAATCTGTGATTGAGGCTCCTTCAGCCATCTCAGCTTTAGATAGCAGGTTACCTACATTTGTAAGATATTTCTGACCCCACAAATACACCATCAACCCAAAGGCCATCGCTATTCCTGCAAGCCCAAATCCGTAATGCCAGCCTATTTTTTCTCCTACATAACCCACGATCAAACTGGAAAGAAAAGCTCCTAAATTTATTCCTATATAAAAAATTGTGAATCCTTTATCCCTTCTAATGTCCCCTACTTTATAAAGGCCACCTACCATAGTCGAAATATTGGGTTTCAGCAAACCTACTCCTGCGATAATAAGACCAAGCCCCGTATAAAATGCCCACATCTCCTCTACAGCAAGGATTCCATGTCCACAAACCAAAATAATACCTCCTATTAAAACGGCTTTTTTCTGGCCAAAAACCTTATCTGCCAAAATCCCTCCGGGGATAGAAACAACATAAACCAGCATGGTGTACCATCCATAAAGCACAAGAGCTTCAGAAGAAGTCCACCCCAAACCGGCATTACCACCAGTTGTCGCACTTACAAGATATAGTACAAGAATAGCACGCATCCCATAATAAGAGAAACGTTCCCACATCTCGGTGAAGAATAAAATATATAAACCAACGGGATGTCCAAATAATTCCTTTTGATTTGCCGGGGGTGCAGTATTTGCCATTTATATCCTGATTTTATTATTGGGGTTGATATTAGTTTTTAAATGTTCCTTGATGAATTCGGTCATTTTGGTGTACAGGTGTAAACGTGTATTTCCACCATAGATCCCGTGATTTTTGTCTGGATAAATAGCCCAGTCAAATTGTTTATTTACCTGGACCAGGGCTTCAATAAGCCGCATGGAATTTTGTACATGAACGTTGTCATCACCACTTCCGTGAACCAGCAGAAAGTCACCTTTTAATTTTTCCACGTGATTTATCGGAGAGTTCTCATCGTAGCCCGCCGGATTTTCCTGTGGGGTAGTCATATATCTTTCGGTATAGATAGAATCGTAAAACCTCCAGCTGGTTACCGGAGCAACGGCAATTGCCATTGAAAACACATCATTCCCTTTGAGGATCGCATTGGTGGACATAAATCCGCCATAACTCCATCCCCAGATCCCTATTTGATCCTGATCTATATATTCCAGCGCACCTAATTTTTTAGCGGCCTCGATCTGATCTTCCAATTCGTATTTTCCCAATTCATTTTGAGTCACTTTTTTAAACGCGGCTCCCTTAAATCCGGTCCCCCTCCCATCTACAGAAACGATTATATAACCTTCGTCTGCCAAAAGCTGATACCAGTAATCGTTTGAGTTGAAATAAGTATTGGAAACCATTTGCGATCCCGGTCCCGAATACTGAAACATAAACAAAGGATATTTTTTGTTCGGATCAAAATCTGATGGTTTGATCATCCACATATTGAGTTCATTTCCGTTAACCTCAATTGTGGAAAGTTCTTTAGGAGAAAATTTATAGGCTTTTTCCTTTTCCAGCAGTTCAGAATTGTCTTTTATTTTCCGTTCCAGTTTTCCTGTTTTGGAGTCATGCAAGGTGAATTCGTATGGAGTTTTGGTATTGGTGAAGGAATTGATGAAATAAGTATAATCTGCACTAAAATCGGCGTTGTTTGTACCGGTTTTTTGAGTCAGTCTTTTTTTGTTTGAACCATCGGCTTTTATGGAATAAACATCTCGGTTCACACTTCCATTTTCTGTGCTTTGATAATAAACCCTTTTGGTTTTTGCGTCAAATCCATAGTAATTGGTAACCTCCCAATTGCCTTTTGTGATTTGATCCATCAGCTTTCCGTTTTTATCATAATGATAAATGTGATTATAGCCATCCTTTTCACTTGTCCAGATGTAGCTGTTATCCTCCAGGAAAGTTAAATTATCGGTAATATCCACATAGGCTTTATCTGTTTCGTTCATCACCACTTTTGCCTCTTTTTTTTCTGAATTTACAAAGATCAGATCCAGATTATTTTGATGGCGATTTAATACCTGAACGCTAAGAATTTTTGCGTCGTTGGTCCAGTCAATTCTCGGGATATAAAAATCCTCATAATCCCCTAATTCCACGGGAGAAGAATTGGCCGATTTAAGATCGTAAATCTGTAAGGAAACAACTGAATTTTCTTCGCCTGCCTTAGGATATTTAAAGGTTGTAATCTTGGGGTACAAATCCTCTCCGAAAATACTCATAGAAAATTCAGGGACATTCGTCTCATCAAATCTCAAGAAAGCAATTTTATTTCCTGTTTTATTCCAGTCAAAAGCCCTAACAAAAGCGAATTCCTCTTCATAAACCCAATCGGTTACCCCGTTGATGATCTCATTTTTCTTCCCATCGGTAGTAATTTGGATCTCTTCACCGGTAGCCAGGGTTTTTATATATAAGTTATTGTCGAACACATAAGCAACCATGGAAGCATCAGGAGAAAAAGTAGGTTCCTGTATTTTATTTTCGCTCAACTTTTGTAAGGATTTTGAAGCGATATCATAAACGTAAAAAATTCCTTTTGAAGAATGCCGAAAGATTTGATCCATTTGGGTACCCAGCAAAACTTTGGCTTCGTTGGCACTTAATTCATACCCCTGAAATTTTGAAATTTCTTCCAAATTGGCAGAGTTAAGCAGACTTCCTTTCTTTTCCCCCGATTTGTAATCATAAACATCAATGCTGGAAGTAGCATTTTTTTTGTCCTGATTTAAAACGATATATTCAGTACCGTTATTTAAGGATTCAAGCGACTCAAGTCGTTCCTGACTAAAAGTTCCATCCCATATTTCTTCTAAAGTAATTTGTTTTTCCTGGGCAAAAACCGAGCTGGTTCCTATTAAAAAAAGCCCCAATAAAAATTTTGTGAATCTCATAAAATATGAAAAATTGATTTTGTTGCCAAGTTTACTAAAATTTCAGCAAAAAACAGGATTTTCAAGTGTTAAATCATAACTATTTGTTAAAAAAACTTTGAGATTTTTATTCCGTTAATTCAAATGAAACAAAGCGGCATTCAGAGTAACGCGAGTAATTGTATCTTTGGGCTCAAATCTATTTTTAAATGATTACACCTATTTCCGGCTTTTCAAAACTGGGCAAAGAAGAAAAAATTACCTGGTTATCAAAAACATATTTAAAAGATTCCCCGCAAGCTGAAGCAGTGTTGCGCCAATACTGGAATATCAATGTACAACTACAGCAACTTCACGAGGAATTTACGGAAAATACCCTTAGTAATTTTTATTTGCCATTTGGAATTGCACCAAATTTCCTAATTAACGGCGAACTTTATGCCATTCCCATGGCAATTGAGGAAAGTTCGGTAATAGCCGCGGCAAGCAAAGCAGCCAAATACTGGTTTACCCGGGGCGGATTTAAGGTGCAGGTTTTAAATACCGTGAAAATAGGCCAGATACACTTCCTCTATTCAGGGGATCACAAAAAACTAGAGCGCTTTTTTAATGCATGTAAGCCGGTTTTAATAGATTCGGTAAGCAACATTACCCGAAATATGAAAGAACGGGGTGGCGGGATTTTAAATATTGAACTTCGGGATAAAACAGATTTGATGGAAGGATACTTTCAACTGCACTGCAGTTTTGAGACCAAAGATTCCATGGGAGCCAATTTCATCAATTCCTGTCTTGAAAAATTTTCTGAAACATTTAAAGCTGAAGCCATTAAATATGATGAATTTACTTCAGAAGAAAAGGAACTGGAAATAATTATGAGCATACTTTCCAATTACGTTCCCGATTGTATCGTAAGAGCTGAAGTATCCTGCCCCGTTGCCGATCTCGCCGATGAAAAGCACAAGGATCCTGATGTTTTCGCTGAAAAATTCCTGACAGCGCTCAAAATCGCTGAAATTGAACCTTACCGTGCCGTAACCCACAACAAAGGCATAATGAACGGAATTGACGCCGTAGTGCTTGCAACAGGCAACGATTTCCGGGCCGTGGAAGCAGGAATTCACGCATACGCTTCAAAAGACGGCCAATACACCAGTTTAACGCACGCCACCGTGAAAGACGGGATTTTTAAATTGTGGATGGAAATTCCTTTGGCATTGGGAACAGTTGGCGGACTTACAAACCTTCACCCACTGGTAAAAGTGGCTTTGCAGATCCTTCAAAAACCTACAGCGAAAAAATTGATGGAGATTGTTGCAGTTGCCGGTCTTGCTCAAAATTTTGCCGCGGTAAAATCCCTTGTAACTACCGGAATTCAACAAGGACATATGAAAATGCATTTGATGAATATCCTGAACCAGCAAAACGCCACCCCACAGGAAAAGGAAAAATTAATTCATTATTTTAAGCATCATACTGTAACCCACAGCAGCGTAATGGAACAACTGGAACTATTAAGGGGTTAAACTTGATCCAAAACGCAACAGGTTTCAAAAAATCTCACAGGTCTTTGAGACCTGTGAGGTTTAGTTAATTACAAAAAAAATATTTCTTTAATGAAAAAATTTCGCAGTAACGGCAAACTTTTGATCACCGGAGAATATGTGGTATTAGACGGTGCTCTGGCCCTTGCAGTACCTACAAAATTTGGGCAATCCCTGGAAGTTGAAACTGTAAATGAAGAAATAATCCACTGGATTGCTTATGATTACCTGGCAAAAGTTTGGTTTGAGTATAGGTTTCAGATTAAAAAAATAATCGGGGAAATCCAAAAAACAGAAAACAGCACTTTAAAGGAATCTCAGGAAATTGAAGAGGTGAGTTCAAGGCTTTTTCAGATATTACAGCAGGTACATCTTTTAAATCCTGAAATACTAACAACCGGAAAAGGTTATAAAGTCGCGACCCGACTGGAATTTCCCAGCAACTGGGGATTGGGAAGTTCTTCCACTCTGCTTAACAACATCGCGCAATGGTTTAAAACCGATGCCTTCCTCTTGCTGGAAAAAACATTTGGCGGCAGCGGATACGATATTGCTGCGGCACAAAATAATCACGCATTTACCTACCAGACAGGTCAAAATAACAGAAGTGTTTTAACTGCCTGTTTCAATCCAATATTTAAGGAGAATTTGTTTTTTGTGCATCTAAACCGAAAACAAAACAGCCGGGCGTCCATCACGCATTACAAGCAACAACCAAAAGAATTTTTGGAGGAAACAGTCGCGAAGATTTCAGCATTAACAAGTCGGTTTATAAGTTGTGAAAGCCTTGAAGAGTTTAATTTGCTTATTGAAATTCACGAAACCCTGATTTCAAAGATCGTCAATACCCCAAAAATAAAATCGGAGCTATTTCCCGATTATCCCGGAGCTATTAAAAGTTTAGGTGGTTGGGGCGGAGATTTTATCCTGGCAACGGGAGGAGAATCTGAAAAAAATTATTTTGAGAAAAAGGGATTTAAGACGATTATTTCCTATTCAAATATGATTCTTTAAAATAGAAAAAAACTAACTGGATTTAGAACCCTGGCAGGGTAGGATCAACAATTCTTTCATCGGGCTAAAATCACAAAACTTTACAAGGTTCCTTCTAAAAACCTAACAGGTCTTTGAGACCTGTGAGGTTTGAACATATCTTCTTTATTGAAAAAACCCGTTGACAAATAATAAAACCTAACAGGTTTTTGAAACCTGTTAGGTTTAAATATACTTTAAAGACCTATTTTACTTATAATCTAATAAAATTTAGCCCTGTTATCTTCAATTTCAGCATTTCCTTTAAGTGCTTCAAATACGCTTGAAACTACTGTCTGTCTGCTTTGTGCTGTTTTCTGATTGGCAAAACCACGGTATGATTCCAATTCCGGTGCTTTATTGACAGAAATTAATTTTACCACATAAACACCTTTATCACCTGTGATAGGCTTGCTCACCTCACCAGATTTTAGTGAAAATGCCGCTCCAACAACTCCCGGTTCATTTCCGGCTCCTGCAAGGGTTGTATTTTTAAGGTTTACCGCACTCGCAGTTTGAACGCTGCTATTCTGATTTTTTGCGATTTCGGCTAAAGTAGTTCCGGTGATCTTTTTATTGATAAGCACAGCTTTCTTTTCCTTTAACAAGATAGGAGTAACAACAGCTGACGCTTCTTCGGCACTAATTAAACCATCTTTTTTAACGGCTGTAACCTGGGCAACGATATAACCTCCGGGGATTTCAAATCTCCTGATGCCTCCTGCTTTGACTCCGTCTTCAAAAGCCCACTGTACAACCCTGCGCTCAGGACCAACTCCGGGTATGTTTTCATCTAAAGCCTTCATATCCTTCACGGTTCTGACTTCGTAATTTTCAGTTTTCGCTACTTCTTCAAAAGCTTTATCCTTTACTGCAAATTCAAATTTGGTGACCCTAGTGTACAAATCGTTTATGGATTTTTCTGAAGCCTCTATTTTTCTTGCGATAGTAGCAACTTTAACCGCGCGTTCCTCGTTGGTTTTTTCTTCAATTGAGATCACGTGATATCCGTATTCGGTTTCAACCACCCCAATATCGCCTGGTTTATTATTAAAAACAAAATCGTTGAAATCGGATATCATCATTCCCGGACGGAAATAACCCAGATCTCCACCCTGGGCTGCCGAAGCCTGATCTGCTGAGAATTGTGCCACAAGTTCTACAAATTTGCTTTTATCTGTTCTTACAACTTTTGCGATACTATCTGCAAGGGATTTAGCTTCTTCTTTGGTCCTGGTAGTTTCTCCTGCATTTGGCAAACCCTCCCAGGAGATCATAATATGACTCGCCTTGGCAGAATCGGCCATTTTGCGGGTCTCTATCATTTTACTCACCTTCCAGTATCCACCTTCCTTATATGGTCCGTAGATTTCACCTTCCGGCAAATTAAAGATCTGGTCGGCAAAATCGCCTTTAATTTCATCTTTAAAGAAAAACCGATCCTGGTATTGAACATCTGAATTTTGATTTACGAAAGATTTAATATCCTTCGCATTTTTGAAACCTGGTATGGTATCATTTCCATTGGTTTCTGAATTAAACTGAACCTTTCTTTCCAGAACCGATTCTATAGCTTGTTTTGCTTCGCTTTCATCTTCGGCTGATGCTTCTTCAGCAAAATATACAAATTGAATATCCCTTCCCTTTTCTACCTGGAATTTTTTTGGATGTTTTTTAACATAAGCGCTTATTTCATCCTTGTTCACCTTCACTTCTGTATCAGGAATACTCGAAAAAGGGATTTGAACGTATTCTAAATTGATGTTGTCATTTTCCAAATGGTAAGCCTGCTCCCCTTCCAATAAGGTAGCTCCAACTCCTGCACGGATCAAATTGTAGTAAATATTTTCACGTGAGGACTCAGCGATAGAATTTTCGTAATCTACCCATTGTTGATAGGCTTCCGGAGAAGTAGCTTTTAAATTGGCTACATATTCCTGCAACTTGTTATTGTCAAATAATCCGGCTTCATTTAAAAAATTCGGGTTATTGGCGAGTTGAAGCCTTAACATATCCTTTACCTGAGCTTCCCCAACTTTTATCCCAAGTTTTTCAAATTCTTCTTTTAAAATCACTTCACGCAATTTCATGTCCCAAACCTGATTTACCACCTGAGCCGTTGTTGCATTGGCTCCCATATTTCTTTGGATTGCTTCCACCTGTCTGGCAAAATCTTCCCTGTCAATTTCTTCACCATTCACCGATGCGATGACATTTTGGGATTTTTGCGAGCTCATTCCGCCGTTGCGAATTACATCGGCCAGAACGAAAGAGAATAAAGCCAACGCAATTATTATAATTAAGAAAACAGAACGCTGTCTAATTTTATTTAATACTGCCATGTGTAGTTATAATTTATCTGATATTGTGGGCGAAAATAGTGTTTTTAGCTTAATTATTAAACTTAATATTTGCAAAATATTAACTAATCCTGTATTTTATTTCTTATCCTTGATTTCCAATTCCACCAATTCAATTTTAGTATTGGAAACCTCCAGGATTTTGATCCGGAAATTTTCTATTTGAACCTCCTCCAATTGCTGTGGAATTTCCTCGGTATGATTGGTAATAAAACCGCCAAGGGTTTCATAATTTTCACCCTCCGGGATATCGAGTTTGTAGTTTTCATTTAAATAATCCACTTCCAGCCTGGCAGAAAATTTGTAATGATTTTCTGCCAGTTTTTCTTCGATCAACAAAATAGAATCGTGCTCATCTTCTATCTCGCCAACCAGTTCTTCCACGATATCCTCAAGTGTGATCATTCCGCTGGTACCTCCATATTCATCTATTACTACAGCAATGCTTTTGCGTTTTTTTATAAGAATGTTCAGCACGTCTTTGATCCACATAGTCTCCGGAACAAAAACCACGGTTAGCAAAGCCGATTTTAGGGTTTTAGGATTTTTAAAAAGTTCAAAGGAATGTATATAGCCTATAATATCGTCTATGGTTTCATTATAGATAAGAATTTTTGAAAGGCCTGTTTCGGTAAAGATCTGGATCAGGTCTTTGGGGACCACATTTATATCTACCGCCACAATTTCGGTTCTTGGGATCATCACTTCCCGGGCTTTAATATCTGAAAATTCCAGGGCATTCTGAAAGATCTGGATTTCAGAATCAACGGTATCATCAGATTCCACCGTTTCCATTTGTTCCGAGATAAAATTTCCAAGTTCAATTTTACTGAAAGCCAATTGTACTTCGTCCCCTTCGGTTTTAAAGAATCTTTTCAGAATAAAATCTGAGATCCAAATTACGAACGTTGAAATTAAACCGAAGATGAGGTAAAATATATATGCCGGAAGGGCAAAGAATTTTAATAGGGAATTGGCATAAATTTGAAAAAACACCTTTGGGAGAAATTCAGCTGTAAACAAGATAACAAGTGTAGAGATTACGGTTTGGGTAAGCAAACTGAAATCTTCTACTATAACTCTTAAAAACCCACTTTCAATAGGTTGCATGCCAACAAACCATTCCATGATCAGATCTCCCATAAAAAACCCGTAAACTACCAGTGCGATATTGTTGCCAACGAGCATGGTCGCTATAAATTTTGAAGGTTTTTTTGTGAGTCGTTTCAGGACATTGGCCAGAAACCCGGATTGCCTTTTTTCAATTTCAATAAAAATTTTGTTTGAAGAAACATAGGCGATTTCCATTCCCGAGAAAAAGGCCGACAATATCAGGGCGCAAATTATTATTAGTATGTCAGAGTCCATAGGGATTAATGGTTCCTTTTTTCAAATTTTTTCCTGAACCTTCTCTTGAAGAAAAACATAAAAATGGCGATCACCACGAAAAAAAGGAAGAGATATGCCCTATTTCTTTCGGTATTCCAGATTCGGACGGTTTCGAAAAGAAAAAATGCGGCAATAAATAAATAGGCAAATTCAAAATACTTAAAAAATTTCATCGTTTATTTTTTCTCTTCAATTATTTGTATCCCCACATTGGTGCGGGAACGAAAATTAGTAAAATTTAAATCGGAATCAAAGCCTTCGCCCTTATTAAGTGCTCCATTGGCAAAGCGAATGGTATTGGGTTTGTCTGTAAATACCCAACCCTGGGATTGGTCCCAGTAAAGTTGGTTTGCTTCCAGCCTTGTGCTGTCACTGGTTACCAGTACCACATCTCCACGCAGATCAACAAGACCGGTGGCATCATAAATAATGGCATAGTTGGCGGTAACGGTATTTTTATTCCTTTCTTTATCAAAAAATTCCACTTCCACTCCATCCGGAAATTCCCTGTAGGCAAAGTCCAAATTGGAAAAATCGAGCATTTTTGGACTCTTTAAGGTAGCCACTACCCGTCCGGAATCGGTATATTTTAAATTTAAATCTTTACCTATGGCCTGGGGGTTCATTCCTTCCATATCCATTGCCCGTACCCGGTTTAAATTTCCTTCGCATGAAAAAAGCATTGCCACAGCGATAACTGTGACAATGCTTAGAATTATTTTTTGATATGTAATGATCATTAGTTTACAATGCGGGTACTCTTACGCTTTCTCCAATCCAACACCCTATCTTTATAGTTTGACCTTCTTTTCCTTCCTGGAAAATATCGGCTTTTTGTGGAGCTCTTCCTTTGTAAGCCCTAACCGTTTCATTTGCTGTACCGCTTATAGAAGGATCTACGCTTCCGGCTTTGGCAGCATAGTTTGCAGCTAACCAATATACAGCTCTTTTTTCAAAAGTGGTCGTACCACAGTTGTTTGCGCTTTGAGCGATCATATTTGCAATATGTAAATAAGCCCTACCTTCAGATGGTTTTGCGTCAAGAGCTTTTCTGTAATAAGTTCTTGCCTGACCAAAACTTCCTTTTTTTCTGTAGTTATCGGCTAATTTCATATAAACTCTTGACTTATCTGACGGATTAGTTTCAAGTTGAGCCGATTCGTTAAAGTATTTCAGGGCTTGTGAGGCATTCCCTTTTGATTCGGCTAACTGTCCCATATAAAGAGCAGATTTCGCAGATGGTTCGGCTTTGTGCAACGCTTCAGAAACTTTAAAGAAAATAGGATCTTCTGTACAATCTTTTGCAGACAACCTACCTGATGCATTTTTCAACCAGGCAACATCGGTTTTCCTGGATTCAAAATCTTTATTGTATAATGGAATTAAGTTATCACAATCGGCTCTCTGACCTAATTTTGCATTAATACTTCCTTTTACAATACTATAGGCTTTCAGATTGATTTCAGAATTTGATATCATTTTATTTTCTGCTGCTGTTAACGCTTCTGCAGCTTCTTGTTTTTCCAAAAGTGGGGCAAGTCTTTCAGCAAGAGCAATCTCTTCTTCTTCAACTTTTGAGATCACTTCATCATAGTTTGCAAAAACATCTTCCAATGTTTTTGTTCCGGCGTCCTGTAAATCTACCAATAAAGAGAAGTATGCGTATAATGCACGTGCACTAGTAAAGTTTTTTCTGTCTGCTTTAAAGGCAGTGTCAAATGCTTTAAATTGCTCTTCTTTAGTACCAATTTCGTTATCGAATTTCAACATTGCGATATCTGCCTGTACCTGGCCTGCATTGGTTTTGTCAGGGAAGTATTTCAAACGATCGTTCATCAACTGAATTATTTCCTCTACAACAGCTACTTTTTGAGGACCTTGTGCCTTTTCCAACTTATAGTTTAAAACACGGTCTAAGTACTGAAAAGTTGCAAGGCTATAGGTTGGGCATTTTTCTTTTACTTCCATTAAAGGCTCATATGCCTGGTCATAACGTTGAGCTTTGGCATCATCATAAGCCAATGCAGCCTTAACCGCACAATCTGTATCCTGGGCTTTTAGCAATCCGGTGCTTAAAAATATTCCGGAAAGGATAAGTAT